>CAVAXR010000046.1:0-9611 GCA_963592375.1 Oribacterium sp.
GTGGTGGCAAGGCGCTGTGATGGGGCGATTCTCGTGATTGAGAGCGGAGCCATCAGCTACCGGCTGGAGCAGCAGGTCTGCCGGCAGCTGGATACAGCAGGAGTGCGGATTCTGGGTGCTGTGCTGAACAAGGTGGATCCGAGGTCGGAGGCTTATTACGGAAAATACGGTAAATACGGCAAGTATGGAAAATACGGAAAGTACGGAGAATACGGTTACGGATCAGATTTGCAGGACGAAAAGAAGAAATAGGGCAGGTATGCGTCGGGCGGGTGTTTCCGTAGCTGCAATTCTGCTGAGCCTGACCGTTCTGTCTGCCTGCGGATCGGCATCTCCTGTTTCTGCCCGCAGTGATACTGCGCAGGAAAGCACCGCATATGTGTATGAGGTGTCCGAAACCTCGGCGGAAGAGGAAAGCTATCCGGATTTTTCGGAGAATACCGTCAGTTGGAACGGGAAGACCTACAAGCGGAACACCTACATTAAACCGATTCTTCTGCTTGGAATTGACAATGCCGGGAGCATGCATGAGAAGAAGGAATACGGCTTTGCCGGGCAGAGTGACGGTGTATTTCTCGTTGCAGAGGATACCGCGCGGAATACAATTAAAATTCTGATCATTCCGCGGGATACCATGACGGAGGTAATGGAGGAGAATCCGGAGACAGGCAGGATTGAGCCGTATACAGATCATCTGAGCCTTGCCTATTGCTTTGGCGACGGCATGGAGGAGAGCTGTGAGAACAGCCGGCTGGCGGTGCAGACACTGCTTATGAACCTGCCGATTACGGATTATATGGCGGTGGATACCACCGTCATCGCCGCTGTGAACGATGCAGTCGGCGGCGTCAGCGTGACCGTCCCGACGGAGGGAATGGAGAAGGCCGATGAAGCCTTTGTCTACGGTGAAACCATCACGCTGCACGGCACGCAGGCAGAGCGCTTTGTGCGGTATCGGGATACTGGGACCGACAATTCCGCACTGAACCGCATGCAGCAGCATCGGCAGTATATCACCGGCTTCTTCGCGGCGCTGAAGGCCGCTTCCCGGGCGGACAGTGGCATCGTGACGAAGCTCTACGATCTGACGCAGGACTACATGATCACCAATATGCAGAAGGAGTCCTATCTCAAGATGGCACTTGATGTGCTGCAGCAGGGAAATGTTGACGACAGCACGATGCTGACACTGCCCGGCTACGGAACAGCCACGGATACCTTTGATGAATATTATGCCAGTCAGGACGGCATCGTCGAGGTGATTCTCAGCATGTTCTACCGGGAAGCCTGAATACGTATAATATGCCATTTCGGCTTATTATAAATACAAAGAAAGGAAAGAAAAGCAATGAAAAGATTCATCAAGGTACTCGCTATCACAGCAGCACTGTCTATGGCATCTGTAACCGCTTTTGCTGCAAATTCTGCAAGCACCAGCGGAAGCAGCTCCAGCCATCACAGCAGCTCCAGCTCGAGCAGCTCAAGTTCCAGCAGCTCTAGCAGCACTTCCAGCGTAAGCACCAGCGGCACAGCTACACAGGTGCTCAGCAACGGTCAGACTGTGACTGTCCTGGGCGCAACAGCCAATGCCAACGGCCTTACCGGAGGTCTGATTGCTAAGAGCGGCAGCTCTGTAAGCGCAGCAGTCGGTGTTGCAAAGAGAGCCGGTCTTCCGACGACGGTTACCGCAGCGCTCGATGCCATCGATGCCGGAAACCTCGCCACTGTACCGGTGGATACCACAGGAAAGACGGTTCTTTCAGCCACTGTGGCCCTGGTCCACATTACCGAGCCGTCACAGCAGCAGCTCCTTATTGCGAAGGACAAGATCCCCGCATCAGGTGTTCTGCAGGTTCTGTACTATGACAACACCACCGGCAGATTCTCCATTCTTGCAGCAACCGTGGATGCAACGACAGGAATTGTAACCTTTACTGCACCGGCAGACGGCACAGCAGCAGTGATTGGATAAGAAAATGGATTCCGCGGAATGCGGAAAAACGATTTCAACCTGTCTTCGGACGGGCTGAAACTGATTCCGAACTGATTCCGAATCCGCACACTCCGATACTTGAACTTGACAGACGGGGTATCGGAGTGTATTATTTTGCTCATGGCACTTTAACACGCTACCATGGTGATGTACGAAGGAGTAAAAACATGTCGAAATTCTTCAATTCCTACTATAAAGAGCTGGAGCCCTATACACCGGGGGAGCAGCCCCAGGATAAGAAATATATCAAGCTGAACACGAACGAATCCCCCTATGCACCGGCCCCCGGTGTTCTCCGGGTGGTGAACAGCGAGGAGGCCTCCCGGCTTCGTCTCTATTCGGATCCGGAGCTGAAGCCGCTGAAGCAGGCACTGGCAGACAGGTATGGCGTGACGCCGGCACAGATCTTTGTGGGAAACGGCTCGGATGAAGCGCTGAACTTCGCCTTTATGGCCTTCGGCGAGGATGGTATTGCCTTCCCTTCCATATCCTATGGCTTTTATCCGGTCTTTGCAGCGCTGAACCACATCCGCACCGATGTGAAGCCGCTGCTGCCGGACTTCCGCATTGACCCGAAGGATTATGAGGCAGTTGGCAAGGCTGTTGTGATCGCAAATCCCAATGCCCCCACCGGCCTGACACTCAGTCTTACCGAAATCGAGCGTATCCTTAAGACGAATCCGGAGCATGTGGTGATCATCGATGAGGCCTATGTGGATTTCGGCGGCGAGTCTGCTGTGCCGCTGCTCGAAAAGTATGAAAACCTCCTTGTGGTGCAGACCTTCTCGAAGTCCCGTTCCCTTGCCGGTGCGAGAGTGGGCTATGCCATCGGAAGTCCGGCGCTGATCGCGGACATGGAGACCATCAAGTTTTCCACGAACCCCTACAATGTCAACCGTCTCAGCATGGCGGCAGCGGTGGAGGCGGTGAAGGATCAGGCCTACTATAATGAAAAGATTGCGAAAATCATAGAGGCAAGAGCCTATACCGAGACAGCACTTCGGGAGAGAGGCTTCGAGGTGCTTCCGTCAAAGTCGAATTTTGTTTTTGCGGCATCGCCGGAGTATGACGGCAAGAAGCTGTATCTTGACTTGAAGGAAAACGGCATTCTGGTGCGGCACTTTGACACAGAGCGCATCAGCAATTATAATCGCATCACGATCGGCACGATGGAAGAGATGCAGAAGCTCGTGGAGACGATTGACCGGCTGTTGGAGAGGGGCTGAGGCGGACAGAACTCTCGCCCCGGCTTCGCATGACCGGTACCGAAGACATTTACCCAAAGGAGCATAGAAGAGCAATGAGAACGGCGGAAATCAACAGAGTTACAAACGAAACAGATATCCATGTCTGGCTGGACCTGGACGGAAACGGCAGGGAGTCGGACATCAGCTCCGGCATTGGCTTTATGGATCACATGCTGAACCTGCTGAGCCGGCATTCGGGCATACAGATGAATCTGAGCTGTGAGGGCGACACCTGGGTGGATGATCATCATTCGGTGGAGGACATCGGCATCAGCCTCGGCGAAGCCGTGAAGGAGGCGCTGGAGGACAAGAAGGGCATCCGCCGTTACGCGAGTCTTCATCTTCCGATGGATGAGGCGTTAATGCTGGTGGCGCTCGACATTTCCGGCCGGGGCGGCTTCTACGGGGAGCTCACGTTCCCGTCGCAGAAGATCGGCACCTTTGACACAGAGCTTGTGGCAGAGTTCATGCAGGCCTTTGCGGCAAATGCCGGCATCACGCTGCATATGCAGCAGCTGGCGGGGAAAAATTCCCACCACATCGCGGAGGCCTGCTTCAAGGGTCTTGGCCGCGCATTGCGGGAGGCGGTTTCTGTGGACAGCCGCTTCGCAGAACAGATTCCATCCACCAAGGGAGTATTGTAAATATGATCGAACAGAAACTGAACAGGCTCTATGAAACCTGCGGATATCGGAAATTCAAGATGTCGAAGTTTGAGCCCTATGACCTCTATGCGGACAATCGGGATTTCCTGAAGTCCAGCCAGCTGATTACCTTTACGGACCTGGACGGCTCGCTGCTCGCCCTGAAGCCGGATGTGACGCTTTCCATCGTGAAGGCCAATGCCGGCGGCGAGGAGAAGGTCTACTATAACGAGACCGTTTATCGCCCGAAGGACAATCATTACCGGGAAATCCTGCAGTCGGGTGTGGAGTGCCTCGGAAAGCTGGACAGCTTCTCGGAGGCCGAGGTGATCGCGCTGGCCGCGCAGTCCCTGCAGCTGGTGTCTGACCGCTTTGTGATCCGCATTTCCGATGCGGCCTTTCTGAAGCAGCTTTTCGAATCCATGGAGCTGTCGGATTCCACCTGCGATGCGGTGCTTAGGCTTTTCTCCATGAAGAATGCGGCCGGCATGGATGCGCTGGCCGAGGAGGGACGGATGACCGCGGCCTGTGCAGAGACGCTGAAGCAGCTGATCGATCTCTATGCACCCTTCAAGGAGGGCATTGAGCGTCTGGCGGGCTTCGCACTGTCCAATTCAGCGGCGCGGCTGGTGGCGCACCTGCGGGAGCTTTCACTCGTGCTGGAAAGCTTCGGTGTGCTCGACAACATTTACCTTGATTTCTCACTGGTGAATTCCATGGATTACTACAACGGCATCATCTTCCAGGGCGCGGCTGAGGGCATTCCCTTCACCGTGCTGTCCGGCGGGCGCTATGACCGTCTCCCGGAGAAGATGGGCAAGAAGGTGGGCGCCATCGGCTTTGCCATGTATCTCGACACGGTGGAGAATTATCTCTCGGTGCCGAAGCATTACGATGTGGATGTGCTTCTTCTCTATGACGGAGAGGATAATGCTGTCGGCACAGCAAGACGGGCTGCCGCCCTGCGGCGCCGCGGCCTCAAGGTACGCGTGATCCGTCAGGATGCGCTGGAGACCACGGAGCACCAGATCCGGCGGAAGCTGACAGGAACCGCGGACGGCGGATTTGTAACAGAAAACGGGGAAACGCTGACGGAGGAAGCGGCAGTGGAATATCTGCTGGGAAAGGCGGTGCAGAATGCTTAATATCGCATTGCCGAAGGGAAGGCTCGGCGAGAAAACCTACAGCATGATGGCGGCGGCGGGCTTTGACTGTCCGGCAATTCTGGAGAAGAACCGGAAGCTGACCTTTGAGAATCCGGAGAAGGGCGTCCGTTACTTCTGGGTGAAGCCCTCGGATGTTTCGATTTATGTGGAGCGGGGCGCAGCGGACATCGGCGTCTGCGGTGAGGATATCCTGCTGGAATATGAGCCGCAGATCTATGAGCTTCTGGATCTCGGCATCGGCAGGTGCCGGATGTGTGTGGCGGGACCGAAGGATTTCTATGACGATGAGGAGCGGACGCTCCGGGTGGCCACAAAGTTTCCGAATATCGCCGGAAAGTATTACGAGAAGGCGGGGCGGGACATTGACATCATCCACCTGAACGGTTCCATCGAGATTGCGCCGATTCTGGGACTTTCCGATGTGATCGTGGATATCGTGGAGACGGGAAATACTCTGCGTGAAAATGATCTTTCTGTACTGAAGACAGTGGTGCCGATCAGTGCACGGCTCATCTGCAACCGGGTGAGCTATCAGTTCAAGCATGAGGAGGTGATGCGCGTCCGGGATGGCCTGTCCGCGCTGATCCAGTCCGGTGAGAAGGTGGAGACGATCAGACTGGAGCACTAGCTGCTTATGCCAACGAGCGGCAAAATATAGGGGAGAAGCATTATGATTAAGATCTATGAAATGGGAAAAATAAAGGACGAGGAGATTTTCGCCAGAAACGAGCCCACAAGCAGTGTGGAGGGCGTGGTATCGGAGATCATTGCAAAGGTGCGCGCGGAGGGAGACAGAGCGCTGCGGGATTACTGCCTGCGTTTTGACCACGTGGAGCTCAGTGATTTCCTGGTGAGTGAAGAGGAAATGCAGGCGGCGCTGGAGAAGGTAGAGCCGGAGTTTATCGGCATCCTCGAGGAGGCGGCGCAGAATATCCGGGCCTTCCATGAGAAGCAGCTGCGGCAGAGCTTCATTATGACCGAGAAGCCGGGCGTGGTGCTGGGACAGCGCGTGATTCCGCTGGAGCGCGTCGGCCTCTATGTGCCGGGCGGCACCGCGGCCTATCCGTCTACGGTTCTGATGGATGCCATTCCGGCAGAGATCGCCGGCGTGGAGGAGATCGTCATGGTGACGCCGCCCTCCAAGGAGGGCTCTGTAAATCCCTACATCCTTGCGGCGGCGCATGTGGCCGGCGTGGGCCGGATCTTCAAGGTCGGCGGCGCCCAGGCTGTGGCTGCCCTTGCCTACGGCACCGAATCCATTCCGAGAGTCGACAAGATCGTCGGCCCCGGCAATGCCTTTGTGGCAGAGGCCAAGAAGCAGGTCTTCGGGCAGGTCAACATTGACATGATCGCCGGGCCCTCTGAGGTGCTGGTGCTGGCGGACGGCGCGTCAGATCCCCGCTATGTGGCGGCGGACCTTCTGTCCCAGGCCGAGCATGACAAGAATGCTTCTGCCGTGCTGGTGACGGATTCCATGGCACTGGCGGAGGCTGTGCAGAAGGAAATTGAGGCGCAGCTTTCAAAGCTGAAGCGGGAGGAGATTGCCAGAACCTCCATCGAGAACAACGGCAAGATCATTGTCTGCAAGGATCTGATGGAGGGCGTGGAGACCGCCAACCGCATTGCTCCGGAGCATCTCGAGATCTGCGTGGATCAGCCCTTTGATTATCTCGGACTCATTAAAAATGCAGGCTCTGTTTTCCTTGGCCGCTACAATCCGGAGCCGCTGGGCGACTACTTCGCCGGTCCGAATCATACACTGCCGACCTCCGGCACGGCCCGCTTCTACAGCCCGCTGTCCGTGGATGACTTTGTGAAGAAGATGCAGTACAGCTATTATACCCGGGAGGCGCTGGAGAAGGATTACGACAAGGTCTCCTTCTTTGCCAACAAGGAGGGACTGACCGCCCATGCGAGAGCAGTGGACATCCGTTTCGGGAAGGAAGACAGAGACTGAAGAGGCAGCAGCCGAAGGAGGACAGCATGACAGCAATCATTGATTATGGCGTGGGCAATCTTTTTTCCCTGAAAAGCTCCATTGCCGCCATCGGAGAAGAGGCCGCGGTGACACGGGATCCGGCAGAGATCGAGAGGGCCGACCGCATTATCCTGCCGGGAGTGGGTGCCTTCGGGGATGCGGCAGAGAAGCTGCGGCAGGCCGGGATGTTCACGTTTGTACAGGAAATGGCGGCGAAGGGCAAGCCGATGCTGGGCATCTGTCTCGGCATGCAGCTGCTTTTCGACCGGTCGACGGAGTACGGCGTACATGAGGGACTGGGACTCGTGCCCGGCGAGGTGCGGGAGATCGAGAAGGTGATTCCGGAAAATCTCGACATTCCGCATATGGGCTGGAATGCGCTGCATTTTGTGAAGGAGAGTCCGCTCTTCGAAGGACTGCAGGAGGGCGATCATGTATACTTTGTGCATTCCTATGCAGCCTTTGACTGTGAGCAGAACCTTCTGGCGACGGCAGACTACGGCGTGCCGCTGACGGCGGCGGTGCAGAACGGCAACGTTTTCGGCACCCAGTTCCACCCGGAGAAGTCCGGTGAGGTGGGACTCAGGATTCTGAGAAACTTTGTAAATGTTTCGGGAAACGCTTAAATCAGTGTTTCCCTGGGGATTTACCGATTGAAAAAAGGAGAAAACTATGCTGCTGTTTCCGGCAATTGACTTATATGACAAAAAGGTGGTGCGCCTGCTGAAGGGGGACTACAGGCAGATGACAGTCTATTCCGAGGACCCTGTTGCGACGGCCGTGGAGATCGAGGCGAAGGGCGGAAAGTGGCTGCATCTCGTGGATCTCGAGGGCGCGAAGGACGGCACGACGCCGAACTTTTCCGTGGTGGAGGCCATCTGCCGGGAGACCGGGCTTTCCGTGGAGATCGGCGGCGGCATTCGCTCGCTGGAGACCATTGAGAAATACTTAAATGCCGGCGTGGCGCGGGTGATTCTGGGCAGCAAGGCGGTGACGGACGAGGCGTTTCTGAAGGAGGCGCTGGCCTGCTTCGGTAGCCGCATTGCGGTGGGCGTCGATGCCAGGGACGGCAAGGTGGCGGTGCACGGCTGGCTGGATGTGCTGGATGTGGACATGTTTGATTTCCTGCAGCACCTGATTGAACTGAAGGTGTCGACCGTTATTGTGACCGATATATCGAAGGACGGTGCGATGCAGGGCACGAACCTGGCGCTCTATGAGAAGCTCAGCAGACTGACGGGACTGCAGGTAACGGCTTCCGGCGGTGTGTCGAGCTACGAGGATCTGAAGGCCCTGAAAGCCATGAAGCTATACGGCGCGATTCTCGGGAAGGCAATGTATCAGGGCGTCATCGAGCTGGACAAGGCGCTTGCCCTGGTGAACGAAGAGGACTAAGGAGGTGCGGCAATGATCACAAAGCGAATCATTCCCTGTCTCGATGTGCGGGACGGCAGAGTGGTAAAGGGTGTCAATTTCGAGGGGCTGCGGGACGTTTCCAGCCCGGTGGCACTCGGACAGTACTATTCCGAGGCGGGTGCGGATGAGCTGGTGTTCTACGACATTACAGCCTCCTTCGAGGGACGGAAGCTCTTCACGGAAATCCTCACCGAGGTGGCATCGAAGATTTTCATCCCGCTGACCGTGGGCGGCGGCATCAATACGGTGGAGGACTTTGACCGGGTGCTGAAGTGCGGCGCGGACAAGGTCAGCGTCAACTCCGGGGCGATCCGGAATCCGGCGCTTATCAACGAGGCGGCGGAGAAGTACGGCAATCAGTGCGTGGTGCTCTCGGTGGATGCGAAGCGTGTCGGGGATGCCTGGCATGTGTTCCAGAACGGCGGCCGGATCGACACCGGCATGGATGCACTGGCATGGATCCGTGAG
Organism: Oribacterium sp.; assembly: GCA_963592375.1. Classification (GTDB taxonomy): domain Bacteria; phylum Bacillota; class Clostridia; order Lachnospirales; family Lachnospiraceae; genus Oribacterium. The sequence goes on from CAVAXR010000046.1 coordinate 8,913, forward strand.
GGTGTTGCGCGCGGCGCCGGTGAGGTGGTGCTGAATTCCATCGATACTGACGGTGTGAAGCAGGGCTTTGACCTTCCGATGCTGGCGGCTGTGAATGCCATGGTGAAGGTGCCGGTGATTGCCTCCGGCGGAGCGGGCTCCATCGAGGATTTCGTAACGCTGTTCCGGGAGATCCCGGATATCTCGGCCGGCCTTGCCGCCAGCATTTTCCACTTCGGAGAGGTGAGCATCACAGAGCTTAAGCAGCGGCTGAAGAAGGAGGGCATCCCGGTACGGGTGTAAAGAAATGGATATCGATATCAGCAAGGTGAAATTTGACGAGAAGGGACTTGTGCCCTGTATCGTGCAGGACTATGAGACAAAGCGGGTGCTGACACTGGCCTATATGAACCGGGAGTCCCTGGAGATCACGCTGGAGAAGGGGCTCACCTGCTTCTGGTCGCGTTCCCGGCAGGAGCTCTGGCTGAAGGGCGAAACCTCCGGCAATTACCAGCATGTTGTGACGCTGGAAAGTGACTGCGACAACGACGCGATCCTCGTGCAGGTGCGGAAGGACGGCCCCGCCTGCCACAAGGGAACAGACAGCTGCTTTAGCAGCGGAGAAATCTGCATCAAATTTAAATGAGGGTAACTGTTTAGCACCACATCGCCACATCGCTTCGCGATGCGCGATGTGGCGGTTTAGAGGCGCTCCGCGCC
>CAVAXR010000047.1:0-9539 GCA_963592375.1 Oribacterium sp.
GTCTGTACCAGGCCTTTTCCTGGAATGAGGGCTTCCGGGAGTACTTTGCAGTGAAGGCAACACCGAATCCCAGCATCCTGAAGCTGCTGAAGGAGGAGGGCTGCGGAACCGACTGCTCTTCTATGACAGAGCTGGAAATGTCGGATGCCTGCGGTTTTCAGGGACATGAGATTATGTTCTCCTCCAATGATACACCGCTTCCGGAGTACAAGATGGCAGAAAAGCTGGGCGCCATTATTAATCTGGATGACTTTTCCAATATTGCAGAGCTGAAGGAGACCCTGGGACATTTCCCGGAGACCATGTGCCTTCGTTACAATCCGGGCGGATACTTCAAGATTGCCAATACCATCATGGACAATCCGCAGGATGCCAAATACGGCATGACCACAGAGCAGATTCTGGAGGGCTATCGTATCCTGAAGGCCGGCGGTGTGAAGCATTTCGGCATCCATGCCTTTCTTGCCTCCAACACCGTGACCAATGACTATTATCCGACGCTGGCAAAGCAGCTTTTCGAGCTGGCCGTCAGAATCAAGGAAGAATGCGGCGTAGAGCTCGACTTCATTAACCTGTCCGGCGGTATCGGCGTGGCCTACAAGCCGGAGCAGACTCCGAACGACATCATGGTGATCGGTGAGGGCGTACACAAGGTATATGACGAGGTACTGAAGCCTCACGGGCTGGACAAGATCCGGATCTTTACAGAGCTGGGCCGCTTCATGCTGGCACCCTACGGCGCGCTGGTGACCAAGGTGATCCACTTCAAGGAGACCTATAAGCACTACGCCGGCGTGGATGCCTGTGCGGTAAATCTGATGCGTCCGGCCATGTACGGGGCATATCATCATATCACAGTGCTGGGCAAGGAAAATGAAGCCTGCAGCGAGACCTATGATGTGACCGGCTCTCTCTGCGAGAACAACGATAAGTTTGCCGTGGATCGTCAGCTGCCGAAGCTGGAGAAGGGCGACTATCTCTTTATTCACGATGCCGGTGCGCACGGCTTTGCCATGGGCTACAACTACAACGGCAAGCTCTGGAGTGCGGAGCTTCTTCTTCGGGAGGACGGCTCTGTGAAGCTGATCCGCCGCGCCCAGACCGATAAGGATTATTTCGCGACACTGGACATCGATGACACGATGAAGAAATACCTGTAATTGCTGAGCAGTTACCAATACCTTTAATTGGGGAGAAAATATGGCATTAAAGAAAAAACCGGTTACCGGCATGAAGGATATCCTGCCCGGCGAAATGGCGCTCCGGCAGTATGTGCTGTCCGAGATTCGGCGCACCTATCGTGAGTTCGGCTTCACCGAGATCGAGACTCCGGTGGTGGAGCACATTGAAAATCTGCTGTCCAAGCAGGGCGGCGACAATGAGAAGCTGATCTTCAAGGTGATGAAGCGCGGCGATAAGCTGGAGAGCGCCGTGGCAAGCGGCGATGCGGATGCGCTGGCAGACAGCGGTCTTCGCTATGATCTGACGCTGCCCCTGTCCCGCTTCTATTCCCAGAACCAGGCCAGTCTGCCGACGCCCTTCAAGGCACTGCAGATCGGCCCCGTATTCCGGGCGGACCGTCCCCAGAAGGGCCGCTTCCGCGAATTCTATCAGACAGACATCGACATCTTCGGAGATGCCACAAATCTTTCCGAGATTGAGCTGATTCTGGCCATCAGCACCCTGCTGAACCGCATTGGCTTCGGAGAGAAGTACAATTTCCGCATTGTCATCAACGATCGTGAGATCCTGCGGGGCATGCAGCAGTATGCCGGCTTCCCCGAAGCGGATTTCGACAAGGTCTGCATCACGCTGGACAAGGCCGATAAGATCGGAAATGAGGGAGTGAAGGCAGAGCTGCTGTCTCTGGGCTATGAGGAAAATGTCATCGACCGCTACCAGGCGCTTCTGGGCGAAACCGGCATTCATGCCGCAGACATTCGCGCACTGGGCGGTAAGCTGAAGGATGTGATGCCGGCACGCGTGAGTGAGAATCTCGCGGAGATCGTAGAGGCTGTGGAGCGGGTTTCTGCTGTGAAGACAACCGTGGAATTTGACCCGACGCTGGTGCGCGGCATGGGCTACTATACCGGTCCGATCTTTGAGATTCGCGCAGAGGGCTTCTCCGGATCTGTCGGCGGCGGCGGGCGCTATGACCACATGGTGGGACGCTTCACCGGACAGGATACCCCGGCAGTGGGCTTCTCCATCGGCTTTGAGCGAATCATCACCATTATGATGGATGCGGAGGAGAAGGCACCGGAGGCAGGTGAGAAGCTTGCTTTCCTGCTGGACAAAAATCTCAGTGCGGAGAAGACCGGCGAGGCGATTGCAGAGGCCATGGCGCTGCGGCAGCAGGGCACCACAGTGCTGGTTTCCCGCATGAATAAGAACAAGAAGTTCCAGAAGGAACAGCTCACGGCAGAGGGCTATACCAGCTTCCGGGAGTTCTATCAGGATGAACTGAAGTAAGATACAAGAAAGAAGGACCATACGATTATGGCAGAGTCAATGAAGGGGCTGCACAGAACGTGCAGATGTACAGAGCTTACCGAGGAAAGCATCGGCAGAGAAGTAACAATGATGGGCTGGGTGCAGAAGTCCAGAAACAAGGGCGGACTGATCTTTACAGATCTCCGTGACCGTTCCGGCATTCTGCAGATCGTCTTTGAGGAGAGTGACTGCGGGACAGAGGTATTTGAGAAGGCCGCAAAGCTGCGTTCCGAGTTTGTGATCGCGGTGACCGGCATTGTCCGTTCCAGAGGTAAGGATGCCAATGCAGAGATGGCAACCGGCAGCATTGAGATCAGTGCCCGGGCACTCCGTATTCTGGCAGAGTCCGAGGTGCCGCCGTTCCCTATCGAGAATGGTATCAAGACCAAGGAGGATATCCGCCTTCGCTACCGTTACCTGGATCTTCGCCGTCCGGAGCTTCGCGACCGCATCATGACGAGAGCCAGAATCGCATTTCTGATCCGCCAGTTCATGACTGAGAACGGCTTCCTGGAGATTGAAACGCCGACACTCATCAAGTCTACGCCGGAGGGCGCCCGGGACTTCCTGGTGCCGAGCCGTCTGCATCACGGCAGCTTCTATGCGCTGCCCCAGAGTCCGCAGCTGCTGAAGCAGCTTCTCATGGTATCCGGCTTCGACCGCTATTTCCAGCTGGCCCGCTGCTACCGCGACGAGGATCTCCGTGCCGATCGTCAGCCGGAGTTTACCCAGGTGGATATGGAGCTTTCCTTTGTGGATGTGGAGGATGTGCTGGAGGTCAATGAGCGTCTTCTGAAGTTCATCTTCAAGGAGATCTGCGATGTGGATGTGCAGCTGCCCATTCAGCGCATGACCTGGATCGATGCCATGAACAGCTATGGTTCGGACAAGCCGGATATGCGCTTTGAGCTGCTGCTGCAGGATGTGACTGAAGTGGTGAAGGATTGCGGCTTCGGCGTTTTCGCAAACTGTGCAAAGGACGGCGGCGTCATCAAGGGTCTCTGTGTGAAGGGACAGGCGCATATGCCGAGAAAGCATATCGATGCCTATACCGAGCTTGTGAAGGGCTACGGCGCGAAGGGGCTTGCGTACCTTTGCGTAAATGAAGACGGTACCTACAAGTCCAGCTTCGCCAAGTTTATGACAGAGGACGAGCTGAAGGCGTTGGTTTCTGCAATGGGTGCGGAGCCGGGCGACCTGCTGATGCTGGTTTCCGACACCAAAAAGACCACGGTATGGAGCGCGCTGGGCGCCCTGCGTCTTGCTCTCGGAAAGGATCTGGAGCTCATCGACCGGAAGGCATGGAAGTTCCTCTGGGTTACCGAGTTCCCGATGTTCGAGTGGTCTGATGAGCTGGGACGCTTCCAGGCAATGCATCATCCCTTCACCATGCCGATGGATGAGGATCTGCCGCTGGTAGATACCGACCAGGGTGCGGTTCGTGCCAAGGCCTATGATATCGTGCTGAACGGCACAGAGCTGGGCGGCGGCTCGGTTCGTATCCACCAGGCAGATGTGCAGGAGAAGATGCTGGAGAAGCTGGACTTCACACCGGAGAGAGCCAACGAGCAGTTTGGCTTCCTGATGCAGGCCTTCAAGTACGGCGTACCGCCGCACGCAGGTCTTGCCTACGGTCTCGACAGACTGGCCATGTGGATGGTTGGCTCTGATACCATTCGTGATGTCATTGCCTTCCCGAAGATCAAGGACGGTTCCGATCCGATGATGGATGCACCGGCACCTGTATTTGACGAGCAGCAGCTTACGGATCTCGGCATCGCTGTGGTTCCGGATGCGGAAGCTTCAGAAGAATAAAGCAGAGTTGATGGAAAACCGTGGGACGACAGGCAGTCGTCCCGCGGTTTTTCTTTTCATATACAAACAAGTATGCTAGTATTGCTGACATAAACATCGTTAAGAGGGCACTGCCTTCGGAAAGGAAATGAACCGTGCAGATTACGGAGAAGCTGCTGAAGCCGCTGCCCGAGGTGCAGTATCTAAATACAGAAAATACGGATCGTTACCGCTGCATCATGCGTATCTTTTATGAAAATACGGAGAAGCTGCACAGCTGGATGTATCAGGAGGAGGTCTTTGATGCACTGCGGGAGCATCCGGAGTTCCGCGACTATCGCATCGAGCAGTGCCAGCAGGATCTCACGATGCTGACGAACTGGCACAATCTGGAAACGCTGCAGGATACCCGGCATGTGGCCTCGCTGGAGGAGTTCCAGAGCAAGCGCTATCGCTATCAGATGTCGCCGTACAGTGTGGAAATCGAGCGGCTGGTGCTGCGGCTCGAAAATCTGCAGATCGAGGGCGGTTCACTGGAGCCATCCCTGCTGGAGCGCATCCGGCGGGCGGTGGAGCGAATTCCGGAGATGGCAGGTGCAGAGCCGGCAGAGGCCTATGACTTCTGGGACGAGCTGGAGCGGAATTTTACCCGCCTGAATCAGAATTATCACGATTATATCCGGGATCTCAGCAGTGTCCGGGCTGAGGAACTGATGCGAACCCAGGAGTTTCTGGTCTTTAAGGACAAGCTGGTGGATTATCTTCGGAACTTTGTAACGAATCTGCAGCGCAATGTGGGCGTGATCGAGGAACTTTTGACAGCTCTGGATCCGTCGGTCTGCGAGAGACTGCTTTCGAAGGTAAATGCTTACGAGGCCGACATTCCGCGAATGGAGGCAGTTTCTCTTGAAACCATAGCAGAAAATAACCGCGGAAAGCTGGAAAGCATACGACGCTGGTTCATTTCCTCGGAGGGAGAGGAAAATGAAGCCGGCAAGCTCTTTGATGCCACCACCGACATTATCCGAAGAATCACCCGCTTCGCCATGGAGCTCAGCGAGAAGAGCGCCATGGGAGCGAATCGCCGGGAGGAATACCGGAAGGTGGCAGAACTTTTTCTGGCCTGCGGAGATCTTGAGGAGGCGCACAAGCTGAGCGCCTGTGTCTTTGGTGTGGAGACACCGCGACACCTGCGGAGCGAGAAGGAGCCGGAAAGCATGAGCATGAACCTCAGTGCCTACGAGCTGCAGCCGGAGGCACAGCAGCTGCGTTCGCGTTCCCGCTCGGGACGGGAGAAGCTGAACCGAAGCGGCATCGCAGATCACAGCGCAGAGAAGAAAGCCGTGCGGGAGAAGCTTCTGAAACAGCAGGCAAAGCAGCAGGAGGCACTCCGGAAGCTGGAAAAGGACGGGAGAATTGCCTTTGACAGTCTGCCCTGTCTGAAGCCGGAGCTGCGCGAGGTTTTGCTGCGGTGGATATCCGATGCGCTGGAGGATCCGGGACGCAATGCCCGCACAGAGGATGGACGCTGCTTTCATCTGGAGAGCGGCGCTTCCGGAGAGCGCTGCACGGTGCACTGTAAGGACGGTGATTTCGTGATGCCGAGAATGACGATCGTATTTGAAGAGGAGAACTGATGCAGGAAGAACTGGAAGCGCTTTTGACAAAGCACTGGGTATTAAAATCGGAGGATCGTGCACTTTACTATCAGATACGGGACAATGCACAGGAGCTGCGGAAATTCGTGACAGAGCGTCTGGGCTGCGCCATGATCGAAAACCAGCTGCTGGTGAAGGTGGAGCGGATACCGGCTGTACCTAAGGCCTTTATGGGAATACAGGATTTCAAGAGTCCCCGGGAATATGCTTTTTTCTGTATGCTGCTGATGTTTCTGGAGGAGCATGCGGAGGATCAGTTCATTCTGTCGCAGCTTACCGAGTTTATCGCGGGGAACCTTCCCGGCGGCGGGGTGGACTGGACCTCCTATCAGGAACGCAGGCGGCTGGTGCGTGTTCTGCAGTATGCGGAGACCCAGGGAATGCTGGCACGGACAGACGGCTCCGAGGACGGCTTTGTGGAAGCCCAGAGGGATGTGCTGTATGAAAATACGGGGGTGTCCCTGTACTTTATGCGGAATTTTTCGGAGGATATTATGGACTATACCGGCCTTCGGGATTTCCTCAAATCCGGCTGGTATGAAATGGATGAGGACAAAGGTCTCGTGAGAAGGCATCGCGTATACCGGAGACTGCTGTTTTCACCGGGGCTTCATCGTGCGGAGGGAGCCGAGGAGGACTACGACTATCTGAAGAACCAGGGCACCCGTATGAAGGAGGAGCTGAACCGGCTGCTGGACCTTCGACTGGAGATCTCAAAGGGCGGCGGGGTACTGCTGCAGGGAGAAAACAGCCGTCTGGGAGAGAGCTTTCCGGCACAGAATACCATTTCGGATATTGTGCTGCTGTGTCTTGCCGCCATTCAGAAGCAGGTGCGGGAGGGCGTATGGAAGCCGGATACCCGGGATGAGATTCCGCTGGAGGAAACGGAGCTGGATGTGCTGCTCAGGCAGGTACGGGAAGAGAATCTGCCGCGCTTTTCGAAGCTTTACAGAGAGCAGCCGGAGGGTGATTTTCTGCGGGAGGTTAAGGAAACACTGCTAAGCTGGACCTTTGTGCGCCGGGATACGGAAAGCGGAAGACTCTTCATTGAGCCGCTGTGCGCGAAGCTCGCAGGAGGATACGGAGAATAAGGAGTATTATGGGACAGAACAGATGGCATGCAAACAAGCTGGGACTCATCAATTTTTGGTATTATGACGAGCAGGAATTCTGCTTTGCCAAGGGCAGACTTCTGCTGCGCGGCTCCAACGGCTCCGGAAAATCCGTCACTATGCAGAGTGCGGTGCCGCTTTTGCTGGATGGAAATGCCAATCCGGAGCGTCTGGATCCCTTCGGCTCCCGGGACCGGAAAATGTCGGGTTACCTGCTGGAGGAGGGAGATCAGCGTGACGAACGGACTGCATATCTGTATATGGAGTTCAAGCGGGAGCAGACTAAAGCCTATATAACCATCGGCATGGGCATTCGCGCCCGCCGGGGAAAGCCCTTGGACAAGTGGTATTTCGGTATTCTGGACGGCCGCCGTGTCGGCGCGGATTTTTCACTCTATCGGAATGGCCCGGAGAAGCTGCCGCTCTCCCGGAAGGAGCTGGAAAACCGTCTGGCGGAGGGCGGACGGGTATATGACAGGCAGGCGGAGTACATGGAGTTTGTCAACCAGCAGCTTTTCGGCTTTGCTTCGACGGATGCGTATCGGGAAATGCTGGATCTTCTGATTCAGCTGCGGACGCCCAAGCTGTCCCGGGACTTCAAGCCCTCTGTGATCAATGATATTCTGAGCTCTGCCCTGCAGGGACTTTCGGAAGAGGATCTGCGGCCCATGACCGAGGCAATTGAAAATATGGATTCGCTTCGACTGCAGCTCGAAACCAAGGAGGCGGCACAAAAGGCGGCAGAGCGCATTTCTGCGGCATTTGACCGGTATAACCGGGCGATGCTGTGCCAGAAGGCATCCTTTGCGGAGAAAACGGCGAAGGAGAAGCGGGCGGCAGAGCAGAAGCTGGAGACACAGCGGACGGAGCTTGCGGCAGCGGAGGAGCGTTTGCAGGCACTTGCAGAGGAGCTTGCGGCGCTGTCCGCCCGGAAGTCGGTCATGGAGCAGGAGCGGACAGAACTCGGCGAGAGCGATGCCTATAAGCTGAAGCAGGAGGAGCAGCAGCTCGCTGAGAAGCTGCGGGAGCTGGCCGGACAGCTGTCCGAGAAGGACGGACAGCTGTCCCGGAAGCAGGACAGAGAACGGAGCTGCCGGGAACAGCTTCGCAGACTGGAGGAAAAACAGGAAGACCAGAAGCAGGAGCTGACAGACTGTTTGGAAAGCATGGATGAGGCCGCCGAAGAGATGGGCTATGAATCCCAGAGCTTCCTTTCGGATGAGCTGATGAAGCGGCTGGAGGAAAGCTTTTCCTTTGCGGCCTATGAGACAGAATTTCAGAAGAAGCGCAAGGGCATTCAGGAAGGCCTCAGACTATGGCAGCAGCTGGAGCTGGAAATAGAGCGTCTCCGCGGAAAGCAGGAGGAGCTGGCCAGACAGCAGGACGCGGCGGACAGGGCAGAGCGGAGTCTGCGGGAAAAGGAAGGCTTGCTGCAGGAAGCCGTCAGCAGCTGGAAGGAGGCGCTCTATCTCTGGAACGGACAGAACCGGGAGCTCACGCTTACGAACGAGCTCCTGCAGGCGCTGTGCCATTTTGCGGATGCCTATGACGGAGATGCAGACTACCAGCTGGCAAAGCAGCCCGTGGATGTGCTGCTGCAGGACCTGCGGCTTCAGCTGAAGCAGGAAATTGAGAAGCGCCGGCAGGAGAGCCGGCAGTACAGTGAAGAGCGGAAGGATTGTGCGGCGGAGCTTCTGCAGTGGGAAAATGAGCGCGAGCCGGAGCCGGTGCGCTCGGAGGCCGTGCTGGAGAACCGCCGCCGTCTTACGCACCGTGGCATTCCTTACCATGAATTTTACAAGTCGCTGGAATTTGCGGATTCGCTCAGTGAGGAAGAACGGAATCATATGGAAGAGGCCATGCTGGAAATGGGACTTCTGGATGCGCTGGTGATCGAAGAAAGCTATCGGGCGGAGGTCCTCAGAATGGATCCGGGTGCCTGCGACCGCTACATTTTCGTACGGGAAAATGCCGGCAGCACCGGAAAGGGGCGCACGGCGCTCGACAGTCTGGAGCTGAATGACTCGGTGAATACGGTATTCCTGAATGCGGAAATGACAGATATCCTGCGGCATATTTCCATAGAAGGCGGCGGTGAGACCGTGATCACGGCAGACGGCTGCTGGCGAAACGGCCTGCTGGCCGGCACCATCAGCGGAGACTATCAGGCCGGCTTTATCGGCACCAAGGCACGGGAGCGAAACCGGGCCGAGAAGATCCGGCTTCTGCAGGAAAGAATTGCTGTGCTGGATGCAGAACTCACCCGGCTTTCAGCGGAAATGGAGAGCTTTGACGTTCGAATTGTGCAGCTTACAGCGGAGTACACAGCCTTTCCGAAGGAGAAGCCGCTGAAGGAGGCAGAGAGACTTCGCGAGGATGCGGAGAGATTTCTCTTTGACCAGAACCGGAAGAAGCAGCAGCTGTCGGAGGAGGTTCAGCAGAAAAATAATGCCATGAAGGAGCTTCGGACAGAGGCACTGAA
>CAVAXR010000048.1:0-9325 GCA_963592375.1 Oribacterium sp.
GCGGCTGTCTCATCAACTTCAATAAGGCCGGACAAAACTAAGGAAACGCTGACGCACCATGGCGTTTTCCACGCCGGATTTATGCTGCGAAGCAGCAAATTCCTTTGCATAGAATTTGAACAGGGATTCTGCAAGCTATGTCTTGCGGGATCCCTGTTTTTTGCTTTGTGCGTAATAGACAAACAATTGACTCTCTGATAAAGACATTTTCTCGTTGCACAGCTTCGGAATCCATGCTAGATTAACAACTGTTATGAAAAATCTGAGAAAACAGACTGCGATCAGCAGTCGGAAGTGAGGGGCGTATGTTAGAGACAGTCAGCAATTTTCTTGGCGCAGTGGATGATTTTGTCTGGGGCATTCCGTTGATCGTTCTGATTCTTGCCACCGGTATTTTTCTGACCATACGGCTGAAGGCGCTGCAGGTTACACGTCTGCCGCATGCCATCGGACAGATGCTTGCAAACGAGAGCAGCGGAGAGGACGGAGAGGTGTCAAGCTTTGCAGCGCTCTGCACGGCACTTTCCGCTACCATCGGTACGGGAAATATCGTCGGCGTGGCGACAGCCATTGTGGCCGGCGGTCCGGGTGCGCTCTTCTGGATGTGGATCGCGGCACTGGTTGGTACGGCCACGAAGTATTCGGAGTGTCTTCTGGCGGTGAAATATCGTGTGGTGGCGAAGGATAAGCATATCATCGGCGGTCCCTTCTACTATATCGAAAATGGCATGGGAAAGAGCTGGAAGTGGCTCGCGAAGATATTTGCCTTCCTCGGTGTCTGTGTCGGACTCTTCGGTATCGGAACCTTTACGCAGATCAACGGCATCACCAGCGCGGTGCACAACTTCTTTGATCCGAACAATGCCAATACGATTCATCTGATGGGAATGGACTACTCGATCAGCGTTGTGGTTTCCGGTCTGATCTTGACTGTCTGTGTTGCGCTGGTGCTGATCGGCGGTCTGCAGCGTATTTCGAGTGTGGCGCAGGTGGTGGTGCCGTTTATGGCAGCTGCCTATGTGATTTCCTGTCTCCTGGTGCTGATCTGCAATGCCGGTGCCATTCCGGGAGCACTGGTGACAATCATCCAGAGTGCCTTCGGTATGCGGGCGGCAGCCGGCGGTGCATTGGGCGCCGTCATTATGGCCATGCAGAAGGGCATTGCGAGAGGTATTTTCTCGAATGAGGCCGGCATCGGCAGTGCGCCGATTGCGGCAGCAGCGGCACAGACAGATTCTCCGGCCAAGCAGGGACTGGTATCGATGATGGGAACCGTCATCGATACGCTGGTGATCTGTACCATGACGGGACTCACCATTGTGATCACGGATAGCTGGAATGTCGGACTGGACGGCGTGGATGTGACGACCAGAGCCTTCCAGCTGGGACTTCCCTTTAATGAAACCATCGCTTCCTTTATTCTGATGGTCTGCCTTGTATTTTTCGCATTTACAACCATACTGGGTTGGGATTATTATAGCGAGAGATGTCTGGAGTATCTGGTCGGCGGAAAGCGCAGCGTCATCAAGGCTTATCGCTGGCTGTATATCGCCTGCGTATTTATCGGTCCGTATATGACCGTAAAGGCGGTCTGGACCATTGCAGATATCTTCAACGGCCTGATGGCCATTCCGAATCTCATTGCACTGCTGGCGCTGAGCGGTGTCGTGGTGGAGGAAACCAACAAGTATCTGACGGAGCTCAGGAGCAACAAGAAAGCGGCATAATGGCAAATTTAAAAAAAGAAAAAAATATTCAGGATCCGGGTAGGCATCAGGGCACAAGCGTTGCCCTGATCCGGCGATTTTCGCCCTATCTGGCAAAGTACAGGTCGGTGTTGTTCATCGACCTTTTTTGCGCGGCACTGGCCACAGTCTGTGATATTGTGCTGCCGAAGATTGTGAGTACGATTACCAATTCGGCGATGGGCGTAGGCATTACGCTGACGGCACAGGTGGTGTGGCGTCTGGCGGCACTCTACTTTGTACTGCGCATCATTGACGGTGCGGCCTCCTATTTTATGTCCTCTATCGGTCATATCATGGGAGTGCATATCGAAACGGACATGCGGCGGGATGCCTTTGATCATCTGCTGCGGCTGGATCATACCTACTACAACAATACCAAGGTGGGTACGATCATGGGACGCATCACCAATGACCTCTTCGATGTGACGGAGTTTGCGCACCACTGTCCGGAGGAGTTTTTCATTGCGGCCATCAAGATCGCGGCGGCCTTTATCATTCTCTGCAGAGCCAGTATCCCCCTGACGCTGGCAGTTTTTGCCTGTGTGCCGCTGATGGCCGTGGTTTCCGTGCATCTGAATGGAAAGCTGCGGGCCCGTTTCCGCCGGCAGCGTGTGCAGATCGGTGAGCTCAATGCGGCAATAGAGGATTCTTTGCTGGGACACAGTGTGGTGAAGGCCTTTGCCGCAGAGGATCTCGAAAGAGAAAAGTTTGCGAATGCCAACCGGCTTTTTGAGGAAATCAAAACCCAGAGCTACTATGCGATGGGTGCCTTCAATACCTCGACCAGACTTTTTGACGGTCTCATGTATATGGTGGTGGTGCTGGCCGGCGGTCTGTCCCTGGTATACGGCAGGATCAATGCCGGCGACCTGGTGGAGTATATTCTTTATGTCACGACACTCATCGCGACAATCCGGAGAATCGTGGAATTTGCCGAGCAGTTCCAGCGCGGCATGACGGGCATCGAGCGTTTCGCAGAAATCATGGATACGCCGATCGCCATCAGGGATGTGCCGGATGCCGCCGCGCTGCAGGTCAGCAGGGGTGAGATCGCATTTGAACATGTCAGCTTCGAGTATCCGGATGACCACAACAAGGTGCTGCATGATGTCAGTCTCGAAATCAAGGCGGGCGAACGTTTGGCGCTGGTGGGACCCTCCGGCGGCGGCAAGACGACGCTCTGTAATCTGATTCCCCGCTTCTATGAGCCGAGCAGCGGCCGGATCCGGATCGACGGGCAGGATATCGGCAGGGTCACATTGAAAAGCCTCAGAGATCAGATCGGTATTGTGCAGCAGGATGTTTATCTCTTCAGCGGTTCTGTGGCGGACAATATCGCCTACGGGAAGCCGGGAGCGACCGCGGAGGAAATCAGACGGGCAGCGGAGCTGGCCGGCGCGGCTGCCTTCATTGAAAAGCTGCACAGCGGGTATGACACCTATATCGGGGAGCGCGGAGTGAAGCTCTCCGGCGGACAGAAGCAGCGTATTGCCATTGCCCGGGTATTCCTCAAAAATCCGTCCATCCTGATTCTGGATGAAGCCACCAGCGCGCTGGACAACGAGAGCGAGATTCTGGTAGGGAGAAGCCTGGAAGCACTCGCCCGCGGAAGAACCACGCTTACCATTGCCCATCGTCTGACAACCATCAAGGACTATGACCGGATTCTGGTGCTTGGAGAGGAAGGAATTCAGGAAGCCGGCAGTCATGAGGAGCTTCTGGCGAAAAAGGGAATTTATTACCGCCTTTGGAATCAGCTGGCGGAATGACCGGAGAGCAGCTCCCGCTGCGGGAGGAAGCGGACAATTTGTGCACCGTTGGAGTCTCCCGGCAGTCTGGCATAGGAGTTTAGGAGTTAGGATATGAAAAAGAAATCATGGCGTGTTTCGGCACTGCGCCTGCTGCTCTGCAGTTTTCTGCTTTTTGGCTTTTCGGTGACGAGCTTTGCGGCACCGGTGCCGGGGCAGAATCTGGGAACCTTCAGGCTGACGGCCTACTGTCCCTGCAGCATTTGCTGCGGCAAGTATGCGGGCGGTCCTACGGCCTCCGGTGTTTATCCGACGGCGGGACAGACCATTGCGGTGGATCCGGATGTGATTCCGCTCGGCAGCTGGGTGGACATTTATCTGCCGGGCTACGGCTGGTGCCGCTTCCGGGCGGAGGATACCGGCAGTGCCATCAATGGAAATGACATCGATATCTACGTGCCCATTCATGCTGCTGCGAACTACGGACCCTTCAACGGCTATGCACAGGTTCGATATGTAGGCTACTGAGGAAATGCTGATTTGATCCGTGCTTCCTCTGTACCCTCCGGGGAAATCAAACCGCACGGATTGGCAGAGGAACGGCAAGCACGCGCCGTGCCTGAGGCAGGAAAAAATGACAGAAAAGAATTGTACAATCGAACCGCAGGCCCGTTTTCTGGATAAATCGGAATACGGCCGTACCTGGGAGGTCTTTACGGAGGCCTTCGGAACAGAAGAGGAGGCTTTTCTTCGGGAGTTCTACGGGGAAATGCAGCCGGACGGCACTTGTACGGGCACCATCAATCACAGTGTCATTGCGGCCATTGAGGAGGACGGGAAAATTGTATCCTCGGCACAGGTCATGCTTGCGGTGATATCCCCGGAGGGCAGCCGGGCAGGCTGTGAGATCCCCTATATCATGGGTGTCTGCACGCTGCAGGGCTACCGGCACCGCGGGTATATGGACAGGGTGCTGCAGCTGCTTCTCGACCGTATCCGGCGGGATGGCTATCCTTGGTGCTTCCTGGTGCCTGTGGATACGGCGATTTACCGGCATCTGGGCTTTGTGCACGACTGGCAGGTCACGGAGTCCGAGCTTCGCCATATTTATGCTGACGGCGAGGGTCTGGAAATTGCCTCCGCGAAGGTCTTTCAGGAAAATGCCTTCGTGCCGGGCAGGGTGATCGGAGCCCGGGCATATGATATGCCTGCCGAGCGGCTGTCCGGAGAATGTTAGATTCGGGCATCAGGGGTCCTTCTCATGCCGAGGTCCAATCCGTTAAGGTTTCGTCTGCAAGCTCCTGAATGCGCGGCCATTCGGCTTCGGCACAGTGATCATAGACACCGACAAGATAAAAGCCGGCAGCATGGGCGGTTTCAGCAGCGTGGAGTGCATCCTCGTAGACCGCCGTGTCTGCCGGTTTTTCTGCGCCCAGCCGTCTCATGGCTTCCAGATAAACATCCGGGCGGCTCTTTCCGACACCGACCTCTTCACAGGACAGCAGAAATTCAAAATACGCCTTCACACCGAGCCGGCTGAGACAGAGCTCTACGAGCTCTGCACCGGTCGCGGAGGCCACGCACATTTTCACACCGGCCTGCCGGAGCCCCTCGAGATATTCCCGCACGCCCGGCTTCAGGGGCACATCTGTGCTGTAGTGCATTCTCATAAAGCGCTCGATTTCCTGAATGATCAGCTCCGGTGTGGCCTGTATGCCGAAGTGCTCCACGAAGAGACGGGAGGTGTCGCTTACGGTGGAGGTCTTGATGCGCATCATCAGCTCCGGTGTGAGCGCCTCCTCCGGTACGCCGCAGCTCAGGAGATACTCTCCGGCAGCATTTTCCCAGAAGCCCATGGAATCCGTCAGGGTTCCGTCCATATCAAAAATGGCAAATTTCTTATTCATTCGAATTTCCTTTCGTGAAGTGCTAAAGCAAACCGTGCAGGATGGGGGCCAAAAGTCCTTTTGCCCCAACATCAGACAATTAAAAAAACTAAGATATCAAGAAGTTATATCAATTTGAAGGAAATAAGTCCAGGGTCTACAATGACCTAAGCAAACATTTTCAGGAGAGAAGGAGAGAATCATGCAGAGATACGATGTAGTGATCATCGGCGCGGGCGTGGTGGGCTCGGCCGTGGCGCGGGAGCTCTCGCGCTATGCGCTCAGTATTGCCGTGCTGGAGAAAGCACTGGATGTGGCAACCGGAAATTCCGGACGCAACACGGGCATGTGCCATGCGGGCTTCACCTATAAGCCGGGGAGTCTCAAGGCGGAATGTGCTGTGGAGGGAAACCAGGAGTTCGACCGGGTGGCGGAGGAGCTGTCCGTGCCCTTCCGCCGCACCGGCAAGCTGGTGGTGGGCTTTGACGACCATGATATGCAGAACATTCTGAAGTACAAAGCCATCGGCGAGCAGAACGGTGTGAAGAACATGCGCATCATCGACAAAGCGGAGATCGCCGACATTGACCCGCATGCGGGCGGCGAGTTTGCCATGTATGTGCCCTCCTCCGGGATTCTGGATCCGATGGAGTACACGATCGCACTGGCGGAGAATGCGGCTATGAACGGCGTGCAGTTCCATTTCGGCGAGGAGGTACAGGGCATCCGCCGGCGGAACGGGCAGTATCTCATTACAACAGGGAGAAATGTCTTCGAAACGAAGTGGGTGATCAACTGCGCAGGTGCCTTTGCCTCTGAAATTTCGGAGATGCTGGGCTATCCCAACTATCCGGTGAAGGGCTTCAAGGGAGAGTATTATGTGCTGGACAAAAAGGCCGGCAAATTCCTGAGCATCCCGGTTTATCCGGCTCCGAATGACAAGGGCGGCTTCTCCACCCATGCGACACCGACCATCGACGGCAATGTCCTGGTGGGACCGGATTCCTACCTCACAGAGGGCTGGGAGGACTACAAGTGTACGAAGGCGCATCTGGACGGTCTGTTCCGGGACGGCAGCCGTATGTTTAAGGAAATGAAGCGGGAGTACTTCATCCGGAATTTCGCCGGCATCCGCTGGAAGCGCTATGATCCGGAGACCGGCGAGATTCTTGACTTCCTGCTGGAGGCAGACGAGGCGCATCCGAATACCGTGAACCTTGTGGGCATTGAATCCCCGGGCGTGACCTGTGCACTGCCGCTGGCGCGCCGGGCTGTGCAGCTGCTGGTTTCCCGGGAGCAGCCGGAGAAGCGGGACAATTTCCGGCCGCACCGCCCGATGCCGCTGCGCTTCTCGAAGCTCAGCCATGCGGAACAGGCAGCAATGGTACAGGAGAATCCGGATTACGGCGAAATCGTCTGCCGCTGTGAGACTGTGACGAAGGCGGAGATTCTGGCGGCCATTCACAATCCGCTTGGGGTGCATACCGTGACCGGCATCAAGAACCGGACGCGGGCCACCATGGGACGCTGTCAGGGCGGCTATTGCGAAACCAGAATTACGAAGCTTCTGGAGGAGGAGCTGGGCCTGAAGCCGGAGGATATCCGTTATTCCCGGGAGGGCTCCTGGATGTTCACCGGTAAGGTACAGTGAGACGGGAGGCAGATATGGAAAAAAGAGAAGTCATCATTATCGGAGGCGGCCCTGCCGGACTGGCAGCAGCGGTGCGTCTCTATGAAAACGGCATTCGTGACATCCTGATTCTGGAGCGGGAGCATGAGCTGGGCGGGATTCTCCGGCAGTGCATCCATGACGGCTTCGGTCTCACGCGCTTCGGCGAGACCCTGTCCGGGCCGGAATACGCCGGACGCTTTGTGAAGAAGGTGCAGGAGCTGGGCGTTCCGTACCGGACGGACACAACGGTGCTGGATATCCATACAGACGAGACAAACGGCACGAAAACCGTTTATGCGGCAGGAAAAGACGGCTATTTCATGGCGGAAGCGAAGGCAGTGATCCTCAGCATGGGCTGCAGGGAGCGCACAAGAGGCGCACTGGCGATTCCGGGTGAGCGTCCGGCCGGCATCTATACTGCGGGCGTGGCCCAGAGCTACATTAACCTGCGGAACCGTATGCCCGGGCGCGAGGTCGTCATCCTTGGCTCCGGCGACATTGGCCTCATCATGGCGCGGCGTCTCACACTGGAGGGAGCGCACGTGCACGGTGTCTTCGAGGTGCAGCCCTATCCGAGCGGTCTGGCCCGAAACATCGAGCAGTGTCTGCATGACTACAACATTCCCCTGTCTCTCAGCCACACCGTGACGGACATCAGGGGGAAGGAGCGGCTGGAGTCGGTGGTGATCTCCGCAGTGGACGAGAAAATGCAGCCGATTCCGGGAACGGAGCAGGAGTATCCCTGTGACACACTGATTCTGTCGGTGGGGCTGATTCCGGAGAATGAGCTGTCCCTCGCGGCCGGCGTCGAGCTGGATCCGGGCACGAAGGGCGCAATCGTGGACGAGCATCACGAGACCACGGTGCCGGGCATCTTTGCTGCCGGAAATGTGCTGCATGTGCATGATCTCGTGGACTTCGTTTCGATGGAGTCGGAGGACATGGCGGATGCGGTTGCCGCTTACGTGAAGGGCGCGCTGGGGGCACAGAGTGCCAATGTCATCGCTTCCAATGACGGGTCGGCGATCCAGCTTGTGCCGCAGCGCTGCAGCGGTGAGGAGGATTTTACGCTCTATTTCCGGGTACGGCGGCCGATGAAGAACTGCACGATCGAGGTGCGTCAGGGCGAGACTCTGGTGGCTTCCGTGAAGAAGCCGAAGGCGCTGCCGGCGGAGATGGTGCAGCTGAAGATCCGGAAGGAGAAGCTGACGGGAGAAGGAAATCTGGAGGTGAGTGCGAGATGCTGAGAGAATTTACCTGTATCATGTGTCCGCGGGGCTGTGACATCCGGGCGGAGCTTGCAGAAAATGGAGAGCTGTTGTCCGTGACGGGGAATTTCTGCCCGAAGGGCAAGACGTATGTCACGCAGGAGCTGACCGCACCCATGCGGAACATTGCAACATCGGTGCTGGTGGAGGGCGGAGAGCTGCCGCTTGTCAGTGTGCGGCTGACCAAGCCGATTCCCAAGGACCGGATCTTCGAGGCCGTGCAGGCCATTCACAGCCTGCGGCTCACCGCACCGGTGCAGGCCGGAACGGTGCTGATCCGTGATCTGCTGGGGCTGGGCAGTGATGTGATCGCCACGCGAACGGTGGAGTGATGAACGGAGAAAAAGACGGTGCCGGGCAAATGCCCGGTGCCGCTTTTTGAAATGGATAGGTTTGTTTCCTGGATGGGAAAATAACCAGCCGATAATGCGAAAAGTTTCCCGAGCGGGAAAATCATTTGCGCTTATGTGCTGAATATTCTATACTGGGAAACTACGATGGAATCAGGGTTGAAAATGTCATAGACTGGCTGCTGGGGTGAGACAATGACAGGACAGGTGAATCGGAAATCGCTGCCGGAGCGTACGGCAGATGCGATTATGGTAATGTTGAACCGGGAAAATTATGCCGTGGGAACCAAGCTGCCGAATGAACTGCAGCTGGCGGCGCATTTTGAGGTAAGCCGGTCTACAATCCGACAGGCGGAGAAGCTGCTGGCGGAGCAGGGAATTCTTGAAATCGAGCGGGGCGCAGGGGTATTTGTTTCCGGCAAGCTGGGCGCGGATCATGATCCCCTGGGATTTTCGCTGGTCTGCGATAAGACGAAGCTTGCCCGGGACCTGCTCGAGCTGCGGCTTCTGATCGAACCGAAAACAGCTGCCCTGGCGGCACAGAATGCTGCACCGAAGGATATTCAGGCGATGTATCGAATTTGCGATGAACTGGAGGAACTGATCCGGCAGGGGAAAAATTATCTTCAGAAGGATATGGAGTTCCACCAGGC
>CAVAXR010000049.1:0-9129 GCA_963592375.1 Oribacterium sp.
ATGTACGGTGGCTCCATCAGTGCCATCACACTGAATACACCGGGTACCAACTCCGCCATTGCGACGACCTTCGACGGTTATCCGCTGGCACGTCAGGGCAAGGTAAAGAAGGCGCTGGATACTTCACTGTTTGCTTCTGTATTCGGCGGACTTTTCTCCGCAGTGCTGCTTCTGTGCTGTGCATCGCTCATCACAAAGCTGGTGGCAAACTTTACCTCGGTTGAGTACTTCTCCCTGGGCGTCCTCGGTATCAGCCTGATCGCCGGCGTATCCGGCAGCAGCCTTCCGAAGAGCCTGATCTCCGGTATGATCGGTCTCCTGATGGCCTGCGTAGGCATGGATGCAGTGACCGGTGTTACTCGTCTGTCCTTTGGTCTCAATACCCTGAAGTACGGCATCGATATGCTGCCGGCCATGATCGCGCTGATCGCTCTCACACAGGTGGTGCAGAAGCTCCGCGACTTCAAGCTTGGCGGCGGCAAGCTGGATGATGCCAAGAAGATCGACAAGGAGGGCCTCACTAAGAAGGAGATGATCAGTATTCTCCCGGCCTGCTTCCATTCCTCCATCATCGCAAGTATTCTGGGCGCTATGCCCGGTGTCGGCGGCGGTGTGGCGCAGTTCCTCTGCTACAATGAGGTACGCCGTACCTCCAAGCATCCGGAGGAGTTCGGTAAGGGCTGCCTCGAGGGTATCGCAGCTGCTGAGTCCAGCAACAACGCAGTCGTTGGTTCTGCCATGATCCCGCTGCTCACACTCGGTATTCCGGGCGACGGCATTACCGCACTGCTCCTCGGCGCCTTCGTGCTTCACGGCATTCAGCCGGGACCTACGATGTTCACGAAGCAGGGCGTTATGGCCTACACCATCATCATCGGCTGCCTGGTGGCCAACATTTTCCTGGCACCCTTCGGAATGGCTCTTACGAGAATTGTGGCAAAGATCGTACAGGTAAAGTACACCTACCTCGCTCCGGTCATCATCATGTTCTGCTTTGCAGGTGCCTATGCGGCAACCGGACATTACAAGGAGCTGATCCTTACCGGCGCAATCCTGATCTTCAGCTACTTCCTGACCGTTCTGGACATCGACAATACACCGCTGATGCTCGGCATGATTCTCGAGAGCATCATGGAGCAGAACTTCGTGACGGCGGCCATGAGCTATGACAGAAACTATTCTGTATTCTTCACACGTCCGATTTCCTGCGTGATTCTTATCATCACCGTGGTGCTTCTGGTATCCATGATGCGTGTCAACAAGCGTATCGCAGAGCTTAATGCGAAGCAGGAGGCCGAGATGGCTGCAGAGCACGCTGCGATGGGCTGAATTTCTAAATGCTTTCACGATCAGACGCGGACCTTTGGGACATGTCTGTGAAGCCACGCAACAAAACACAGGGAAATGTCTTCGGCGGCATTTCCCTGTCTAAGCAAGAGTTTATTCTTCAGGAGAGAAAATATTATGGGATTTCAAGTTGCATACATTCCGGTAGGTGTCGGCACCTTTCATCTGGAGAGTGCCCAGGATCAGTTCGAGAAGTCAATTGCTATGCTGAAGGAGCTCAGCGACAGCTGTGTATTCCCGGAGAAGATGCTGCTGACCATCGGTGACCTCAATGCTTATCTTGAGACAATCAATCCGGATCTCATCGTTTTCCAGAACATTACCTTTGCGAATGCTGCCTATGCCAGTGAGGTGCTGAAGCGCTTCAAGTGCCCGATCATTCTCTGGACACTGCGAGAGCCGGTCATCGACGGCACGAGACTCCGTCTCAACAGCCTGACCGGTGCTTATTCTGCAGCCAATGCAATCGCAGCCTTCCGCGGTGACCATCAGTTTGAGTATATCTTCGGTGCACCGGGAGAGGACGAGGTGGTTTCCGAGATCGGAGCCATGATCCGCGCAGCTAAGTGCAGCTATGATCTCAAGAGACTTAAGATGGTGGCCATCGGACATACCCCGCAGGGCTTCGGCTTCGGACGGGCATTGGATGCGGAGATGATGAGTACCTTCGGCACAACCCTCGAGTCCATCGAAGCGAGAGAGCTGATCGGCAGAGCCAAGGGCTATACGGAAGAGGATCTCGCCGAGGAGCTGCAGGAGGCAGAGAAGATCATCGTAGGACTGGATGCCATCCCGAGAAACAACATTGTAGATTTTGCACGTTTATACAAGGCCTATAAGAGCTATGTGGGAGAGAATCAGATCGGCGCAATCTGTTCCCGCTGCTGGCCGGATTTCTTTACCGAGTTCGGCACACCGGTATGCGCAGTGCTGTCTCTTCTGAATGCCAACGGTATCTCCGCAAGCTGTGAGTCGGATTCCTACGGCGCGCTGTCCATGTTTATCGGCAGTCAGCTGACCGGCCGCTCCTGCTTCTTCGGAGATCCGGTTTCCATGGACGAGAAGGAAGGAACGGTTACCCTCTGGCACTGCGGCATGGCGGCAACAGATCTGGCAAGGAAGGATACCGGCGCACAGGTCGGCGTTCATCCGAACCGCAAGATCGGTCCGGTAATGGATTTCGGCTGTGATGCCTGTGAGGAGGTCACCATCTTCCGTGTGGGACGCAAGCCGGACGGCAGCTTCCGCTTCTATATTGCAGAGGGAACTGCTCTGGACAAGCCGAAGCAGTTTAACGGAACATCCATCGTGGTGAAGACCAGGGAGGATGCCAAGGCTGTGGTTTACAACACCGTAAAGAACGGCTGGGAGCCGCATTTTGTGGTAGTTTACGGAAATGTAGCCAATGAGCTGGAGAAGCTTGGACACATGCTGCAGCTGGAGGTAGTCAGACAGTAAGCAGTTTAATTTGGCTTTGTGTGATTCTGTGATTGAGACTTAAACTTGCAGAATCGGTGAATCTGTAATAGGCTAGAAAAGTTTGTTAATTTGTTCACCGATTCGAATCGACACCGGAGGGAAAAATCAATGGGGTACACAGGCATCAATCTCTTAAGCGTTAAAACAAGGAACCGCTGCCAGATTCTTCGGCTTCTCAATGATCACGGACCAACCTCACGGAAGGATATCGCTGAGAAGCTGGGACTCACAACGGCAGCGGTCAGCACCCTCTGCGGAGAACTGCTCTCAGAGGGTATTCTCTATGAAAAGGGAGAGCTTCTGGGGGATCGTCATGCGGGCCGGCGGAAAATTCTGCTGGATGTGAATTACGATTACCGCTATGTGCTGTCCATCGCCATCGAGGCAAATGGCTGCAGCATCAGCATCAGCAATCTGCGCGGTGAACATTGCATTACAAAGCGTGCAAAAACTGACGGCGAGATGCAGCCGGAGAGCTTTCTGAAGCAGGTAGCGGATGCCGGCAAGGCGCTGCTCTGGGAGAATGGTATCCGGAAGGAGCAGCTCTTGGGTGCGGGCGTTACCGTGCCGGGAATCGTCAGCCGGACAGAGGGAATTGCGAGTCACGCATACCGTATCTGGAATGAGCCGGTAAATATTCACAGGATACTGGAGGATGCACTGGGTTGTCCGGTGGTGGTGGAGAACAATGTTAAGGCCTTCGCACTGGCGGAGCTTCTCTTTGGCTCCGGAAAGACGATGCAGAATCTGGTGTTCATTAAGTGGGGACCCGGTGTGGGCTCTGCGATTGTGGCAGACCGGCGGATCTACGAGGACCGGAATTTTAAAAGTGCGGAAATCGGGCATATCTGTGTGGAGCCGAACGGACTGCAGTGCCGCTGCGGCCGACGCGGCTGTCTCGAGACCCGCGTGTCCACGCATCAGATCGTTGAGAGGGTGAAGGGCATATGCAGTGCGGAGAACACACCGAAGCTCTGGAGGCTGATTGACGGGGATCCGGACAGCATGGGGGTGCATGAGCTGTATGAAGCGCTCCGGGATCCGGATACGGCGCTTGCGGATGTGATGGATCGGGAAATCCAGTGCCTCGCCTCGGTGACGGGCATGATACTCACCATGCTGGCGCCGGATCAGCTGATTGTCTTCGGGCAGATGTTCGGGCTTCCTTATGTGCTGGAGGCACTGATCAGTCACTGCAGCCAGTATGATCCTGCCTATGATGCGGATTATATAAAAATGTCCGAGCTGAATGAGAAAATTGATTATATCGGGCCGCTGGCTGCGGCTGTGAGCGCACTGTTCTTCGGGGAACTGTAGAGATTAAGAGAAGAGATGCAAAGCCGGGAGGAAAGAAGATAATGGGAAAGTACATAATGGCATTGGATGCCGGCACCACGTCGAACCGCTGTATTTTGTTCAATGAAGCGGGCGAGATGTGCAGCGTTGCGCAGAAGGAATTTACGCAGTATTTTCCGAAGCCGGGCTGGGTCGAGCATGATGCAAATGAAATCTGGACCACCCAGCTGGGCGTAGCCCTTTCTGCAATGAATCAGATCGGCGCTACGGCAGAAGACATTGCCGCCATCGGCATCACCAACCAGCGGGAAACCACGGTGGTTTGGGATAAGGAGACAGGAGAGCCGGTCTGCCCGGCCATCGTCTGGCAGTGCCGCCGGACCAGTGAGTACTGCGATTTCCTGAAGGCAAAGGGTCTGACCGAAAGCTTTCGGGAGAAGACAGGACTTGTGATCGATGCCTATTTTTCGGCAACAAAGCTCAAGTGGATTCTGGATAATGTTGACGGTGCCCGGAAGCGGGCAGAGAACGGCAGTCTCATTTTCGGTACGGTGGAGAGCTGGCTGATCTGGAAGCTGACCAACGGCCGTGTGCATGTGACGGATTATTCCAATGCGGCGCGCACCATGCTGTTTAACATTCACACGCTGGACTGGGATGATGAGATTCTGGCGGAGCTGGACATTCCGAGAAGCATGCTGCCCACACCGGTGCCCTCGAGCGGCATTTACGGCAGCACGGATCCGGTGCACTTTGGAGGAGAGATCCGCATCTGCGGTGCGGCGGGAGATCAGCAGGCAGCGCTCTTCGGACAGACCTGCTTTGATGCCGGTGAGGCCAAGTGTACCTTCGGTACCGGCGGCTTCATGCTCATGAATACAGGTGAGAAGCCGGTATTTTCAAATAACGGGCTGATCACAACGATTGCCTGGGGACTGGACGGAAAGGTAAACTACGCGCTGGAGGGCTCGATCTTCGTGGCCGGTGCGGCGATCCAGTGGCTCAGGGATGAGCTTCATTTTCTGGAGGATGCCCGGGATTCTGAGTATATGGCACTGAAGGTAAAGGATACCAACGGCTGCTATGTGGTGCCTGCCTTTACAGGACTCGGTGCGCCGCACTGGGATCAGTATGCGAGAGGCACGATTGTCGGACTCACCCGCGGCTGCAACAAGAATCATATCATTCGTGCGACCATGGACAGTCTCTGCTATCAGTTCAATGATGTGCTGATTGCCATGGAGGCAGATTCCGGCATCAATATGAAGAGCATTCGCGTAGACGGAGGCGCATCAGCCAATAATTATCTGATGCAGACGCTTTCCGATATCAGCAATGTGCCGGTGGAGCGGCCCCGCTGCGTGGAAACCACGGCGCTGGGTGCGGCGTACCTTGCCGGGCTTGCGGT
The DNA here is from genome assembly GCA_963592375.1 of Oribacterium sp. Taxonomy (GTDB): domain Bacteria; phylum Bacillota; class Clostridia; order Lachnospirales; family Lachnospiraceae; genus Oribacterium. The sequence goes on from CAVAXR010000049.1 coordinate 5,531, forward strand.
TGGCTATTGGAGCAGCAAGGAAGAGGTGAACCGGAACTGGTCAGTGGACCGTCATTTCCATCCGGATATCACGGAGGAGGAACGGAAAAAGCGGGTCAAGGGCTGGAATCGTGCCGTACGCTGCTCATACGGCTGGGCAAAGGATGAGGATTGATGCGGCTTTGAGTCAAAAGAAGGAGAAGAAAATGCTGGATGTAATTATTATCGGCGCCGGCGTATCCGGCTGCGCGGCAGCGCGTGAGCTGTCACGCTATCAGGCGGATATCCTGGTGCTGGACAGGGAAGAGGATGTGTGCTGCGGCACCACCAAGGCAAACAGCGCCATTGTGCACGCCGGCTTCGATGCAGAAAACGGCAGCCTGATGGCAAAGCTCAATGTGGAGGGCAGTGAGCTGATGCCCGCACTTTCTAAGGAACTGGACTTTTCCTATGAGCAGTGCGGCAGTCTGGTCATCTGCCTCAGCGAGGAGGATCGGCCGCGCCTCGAGGCACTTTATGAAAATGGTGTGAAGAACGGCGTCCGTGACCTTCGCATTATCGAGAGGGATGAGCTGGTTGCCATGGAGCCGAATATTTCAGACGAAGCTGTTGCGGCGCTCTGGGCACCGACAGGTGCGATTGTATGTCCCTTCGGTCTTACCTATGCACTGGCTGAGAACGCGGCGAAGAACGGCGTGAAGTTCCAGTTTGATACTGAGGTGACCGGACTTGAGAAGCTGGAAAACGGCTGGCGTGTGCTGACAAACAAGGGAGCCCTCGAGACGAAGGTTGTGGTAAATGCTGCCGGCGTCCATGCTGATCAGCTGCACAACATTGCGGACGGCGCGCATCCGATGACCATTATTCCGCGCCGCGGCGATTATTTCCTGCTGGATCATTCTGCGGCAGAGCATGTGCATCATACAATCTTCCAGCTGCCGGGCAAGTACGGCAAGGGCGTTCTGGTATCGCCGACTGCACACGGCAACCTGCTGATCGGACCGACGGCCATTGATATTGAAGATAAGGATGGCGTGAATACCACCGCCGAGGGTCTGAACGAGGTGCGTGAGAAATCCGGACTGGCTGTGAAGAATCTGCCGCTTCGGCAGACCATCACGAGCTTTGCGGGACTGCGTGCGCATGATCCGAAGCATGACTTTACCATTCAGGAGTCTGCGCCCGGCTTTGTGGACTGCGCCGGCATTGAATCACCGGGCTTGTCCAGCGGCCCTGCCATCGGCAGAATGGTGGCAGGCATTGTAAACGGCATCCTGAAGGCAGAGGAGAAGGCGGATTTTGATCCGACACGGAAGGGCATTCTGAACCCGCAGAAGCTTTCCTTCGCGGAGAGAGCAGCGCTCATCAAGGAGAATCCGGCTTACGGCCAGATCATCTGCCGCTGTGAGAGCGTAACCGAGGGAGAAATCATTGATGCCATTCATCGCGTACCCGGTGCGAGGAGTCTGGACGGCGTGAAGCGCCGCGTGCGTGCCGGCATGGGTCGGTGTCAGGCCGGCTTCTGCAGTCCGAGAACCATGGAGATTCTGGCAAGAGAGCTTGGCGTGGACCAGAGTGAGATCACAAAGTCCGGCGGTGCTTCGAAGATCATCGTAGGCGTCAACAAGGATGCATTTTAAGGGGAGGCAATGAGATGGAGAATGTAGAGCTGGTAATTATAGGCGGCGGTCCGGCCGGACTTTCCGCAGCGGTACAGGCTTGTAAATCCGGCCTTCCGGCAGAGAAGATTCTGGTGCTTGAGCGTGACAATGAGCTGGGCGGCATTCTGAATCAGTGTATTCACAACGGCTTCGGGCTTCATACCTTTAAGGAGGAGCTGACCGGTCCCGAGTATGCGGGACGCTTCATTGAAATGGCGAAGGAGCTGAACATCCCCTGCAAGCTGAATACGATGGTGCTGGATCTTGCGGCAGACAAGACTGTGACGGCTATGAACAAGCAGGACGGGCTTTTCCAGGTGAAGCCGAAGGCGGTGATCCTGGCCATGGGCTGCCGGGAGCGTCCGCGCGGTGCGCTGAATATCCCCGGCTATCGTCCGGCAGGTATCTTTACGGCCGGTACGGCACAGCGCCTTGTGAACATGGAGGGCTATCTTCCCGGCCGCAAGGTCGTGATCCTGGGCTCCGGAGACATTGGACTCATCATGGCGCGCCGTATGACACTGGAGGGTGCCAAGGTGCAGGTTGTGGCGGAGCTGATGCCGTATTCCGGCGGTCTCAAGAGAAACATTGTGCAGTGTCTGGATGACTTCGGCATCCCTCTCAAGCTGAGCCATACTGTTGTGGACATTCAGGGCAAGGAGAGGGTCGAAGGCATTACCCTCGCCCAGGTGGAGAATGGCAGGCCGATTCCGGGCACAGAGGAGCATTATGACTGCGATACGCTGCTGCTTTCCTGCGGACTGCTGCCGGAGAATGAGCTGAGCCGGGCAGCCGGTGTTCCGCTGAGTCCCATCACAAGCGGACCGAGCGTGAATGAAAGCCTTGAGACTGGCATTCCGGGCGTGTTTGCAGCCGGAAATGTGCTGCATGTGCATGATCTCGTGGATTATGTTTCTGAGGAAGCGGCGATGGCCGGCAGCAATGCGGCGGCCTATATTCTGGACGGCGGCGTGCAGAGCGAGGCAAAGGCACTTCCGGTGAGATGCGAGAACGGCGTGCGTTACACAGTGCCTGCGACGGTGCGGCCTGACTGCCTGAAGGATAAGCTGACGCTCCGTTTCCGTGTGGGAAATGTCTTCAAGAACAAAAAAATTGCGGTTTACATCGGCGATACCTGCATTTTCACAAAGAAGCGGCCGGTGATGGCACCCGGTGAGATGGAAACGGTTCTGCTCAAGAAGGAGCTTCTGGAGAATCATCCGGAGGCAGAGGAGATCAGAGTGACGCTGGAGGAGGCATAACAATGGAAAAGAGAAGCTTGATTTGCATTGGCTGTCCGATGGGCTGCCCCCTGACAGTGGAGATTGCGGACAACGGTGAGGTGAGCGTCAGCGGAAATACCTGCCCGCGCGGTGCAGCCTACGGCAAGAAGGAGGTCACGAATCCGACACGTATCGTGACGAGCTCTGTCTGCGTGTCCAACGGTACGCTGGCAATGGTGTCCTGCAAGACCAGCTGCGATATCCCGAAGGGCAAGATCTTCGATGTCGCAAGAGCTCTGAAGGGAGTGACGATTCCGGCGCCGGTGCATATCGGACAGGTGCTGGTGGAGAAGGTTGCCGGCACAGAGGCAGACATTGTGGCAACGAAGAATATTTCGGTAAAGGCATAAACAGTTATCGGATTTTACAGTCCCGGGTGCGGCAGCGCATCCGGGTTTTTTTATACTTTTCTTGTATAGAAGAGAACATAGTGTTATGATATAAACAACAAAACAGCTGATTGGCAGAGCGCTGTCTCTTCGCTAAAGAACAGGAGGAGCATATGAAAGTGAAGTATATTACCATTTCAAGAGAGTACGGAAGCGGCGGACGTGATATCGGAAAGAAGGTGGCAGAGAAGCTGGGCGTTCCTTTTTACGATAAGGAAATTATTGCAGAGACTGCCTATAAGACCGGCTTCGCAGAGGAGTATGTGAAGAAGCAGGGTGAGTATGCC
>CAVAXR010000050.1:0-9050 GCA_963592375.1 Oribacterium sp.
GGACGGATATGCCAGATGCAATTCTTCACGTCGAATAACCAGATATTCCAGAGACAGTGAGGATGGCTGCGGTGTGATCAGAATACCGATATCGGCATTTTCATGCTGGATAATGGATTTTATCGGCTGGTTATCGACAACAACAGGAAGCAGGCTGGCAAAGGGCACTTTTTTCTGGAATCGGGGCTGCAGAACGGATTCGAAAAAGGGCAGAAATGTGCGGTGAAGGGCAATATGGATAACGGAGTCTGTGGATGATGCGCGAAGATTCGAAAGCTGCTTTTCTGCAGCGGAAATGGTTTCCAGTACGGCACGAGCTCCGGAGAGATAGATACGGCCGGCCTTTGTTGGAGATAATTCATTTCTGTTTCTTATGAAAAGCGAGGTTCCCAGTTCGTTTTCGAGCTTATGCAGCTGCTGTGTCATCGCGGAGGGCGTGATATACATTTTCTGCGCGGCACGGGAAATGTTTTTCTCTTCGTAGATTGCAAGCATATATTCTATCAATCGTTTTTCCATAATGTATATTTTCCTTGATTCAGCAATAGGCGGGAGCTTTCGTTTGGGACATAGTCTGCTGCGTTTTTTGCCTGATGCTGCAGAAAGCATTGGATAAAAAAGGATTCTTCTTCTGTCAGGATCGCATTTTTTTCAACGGCAATTCCATAACGAATCTTTGGATGTGAAAGCAACTGCACAGAATAATAAAGTGAACTGCTTTCGGATGCAAAATTATCTGTAACAATTCCGACACCGAAGCCGCGCTGCACCAGAGACTGGATCACATAGGGATTGTGATTTCGATAAACGACTGTTGGTGTGAAACCGGCGTCTGCAAACAGGCTGTCTAGATAGGCGGCATAAGCAACGGTTTCATCGGGCAGGATAAAAGGCAGGTCCTTCAGAGTATAGAGATCCAGAGGAACGGAAAGTGCTTCCTTTGATATATAATGTGCGGATTTATGATAAGCAGGAAGAATAACCTGCAGCTCGGTCTCGGCAAACTGGTAGAAAGTAAACGGACTCTCTTCTGATGCCGGATAAGAGAGTACTGCAAAGCGCAGCGTGCCGTTTTTTAACATACTCTTCAGATTGTCAGGACTGTCTTCATGAATCTGAAAGGTGCATATAAAAAGTAAATCCAAACGCTGTGTAAAGCGGGAAAGCCATCGGTATGCCGGTGGCTTTTTTCTGTTCTTCTGATTGTACCGGATATCCTGCAGACAGGGTGCTTTTTCTGCTTGAATATGTTATAATAAAAAACTCTATCGGGGCCGATGTTTTGACCCCCTATCGTTTTCCGGAAGCGGGAAACAGGAACGTGAGGTGAGCATATGGATGATTTAAAGGAACTGATTCAGGCGGCGCTGGAGGCGAGGCAGCGGGCGTATACGCCCTATTCTCATTTTAAGGTGGGCGCGGCGCTGCAGGCTGCAGACGGACGGATTTTTCGGGGCTGCAACATCGAAAATGCAGCCTATACACCGTCTAACTGTGCAGAACGAACCGCCTTCTTCAAGGCTGTCAGTGAGGGCGTTTACAATTTTCGTCGGATCGTGATCGTGGGCGGTGCAGAGGATGAAGAAAAGCTGCAGATCTGCGCGCCCTGCGGCGTCTGCCGGCAGGTAATGGCGGAGTTCTGTGATCTGGAGGATTTTCGTGTGATCCTGGCAGCCTCGCCGGACAGCTATGAGGAATATCGCCTTCAGGAGCTTCTGCCGAAGGCATTTACCCCTGTACGCCTGGGAAAGAAGGGCGCAATCAAAGCATAAAAGTACATTTACATTAAGGAGGAAATACTATGTCAACACCGCATAATGCTGCAAATCCCGGAGATATTGCAAAGACCGTTCTGATGCCGGGGGATCCGCTTCGGGCGAAGTATATCGCCGAGCAGTATCTGGAGAATCCGGTCTGCTTCAATACGGTCCGGAATATGCTGGGCTACACCGGCACCTATAAGGGCAAGCGCGTGTCCGTGATGGGCGGCGGCATGGGTATGCCGTCGGTGGGCATCTACACCCATGAGCTTTTCAATTTCTACGACGTCGACAACATTATCCGAATCGGATCGGCGGGAAGCATCAACGAGGATGTGACGCTGAAGGATGTGGTGATCGCGATGGGGGCCTGCACCGATTCGAACTATATCAGCCAGTTTGAGCTGCCGGGCGCCTTTGCGCCGATCGCAAGCTTTGCGCTGCTGGAGAAGTCCGTACAGGCCGCACGTGCGCTGGGCGCGAATGTGAAGGTGGGAAATGTTGTCTCCACCGACATTTTCTACGAGCAGCGTACGACAGTGAATCCGAAGTGGGCGAGCATGGGAGCGTACTGTGTGGAGATGGAGGCAGCTGCCCTTTATGCCAATGCTGCCGCGGCAAAGAAGCAGGGTCTTGCCATTCTGACGATTTCCGACGACCTACTGCGCGGCACCGCGCTCAGCGCCGATGAGCGTCAGGTGGGCTTCCGTCAGATGATGGAAATTGCCTTGGAGACAGCAGAATGATTGCGTGAATTGTGAAGAGTGGAGACCGCCGGCATTTCCTGAGGGGATAATGTCGGCGGGCCGGGAGGTTGTGTGATGATCAATTATTCAGAGAGTGAGCGGATGTATCACATCGATGTGGCGCCGGGCGAGGTGGGAAGATACGTGATTCTGCCCGGCGACCCGAAGCGCTGCGCGAAGATTGCCGCCTATTTGGAGGATGCGAGACAGATTGCGGACCATCGGGAGTTTGTAACCTATACCGGCAAACTGCTGGGCGTGCCGGTAAGTGTATGCTCCACGGGCATCGGCGGTCCGTCGGCCTCCATTGCCATGGAGGAGCTCAGGATGTGCGGTGCGGATACCTTTGTTCGTGTGGGAACTGCGGGCGGCATCGATACGGATGTGGAGGCCGGAGATGTGGTAATTGCCAGCGGCGCAATCCGTATGGACGGCACCAGCAGAGAATACGCACCGCCGGAATGGCCGGCTGTGGCTGACTTTGAGGTGATGACGGCGCTGAAGCAGGCGGCGGAGAAGCTGGGGCTTCGGAATCATGTGGGCGTGGTGCAGTGCAAGGATGCCTTCTACGGCCAGCATAAGCCGGAGGAGCTGCCCGTGAGCTATGAGCTTCTGAACAAGTGGGAGGCCTGGAAGCGGCTGGGCTGCAAGGCCTCAGAGATGGAGAGTGCAACGCTGTTCACGGTGGCGGCCTACCTTCGGGTGCGCTGTGGGGCCGTGCTCTTCATCATGTCGAATCAGGAGCGGCTGAAGGCGGGGCTTTCGAATGTGATCGAGCATGACACGGACAAGGCCATCCGGACGGCAATCGAGGCCATTCAGCTGATGATTCAGCAGGATCAGGCGAAGAAGCAATAAGGAATGGCGGGAGAAGAGAGATGAAATATAAAAGAATATTTGTGATCGTACTGGATTCCCTGGGCATCGGCGGTGCGAGAGATGCAGCGGATTTCAATGATGCCGGGGCAGACACCTGGGGGCATATCACAGAGCGGGTGCCTGATATGCAGGTGCCGAATCTGCAGCAGCTGGGCATCGCCAATCTGAAGACCCTCACCGGCATTTCCCCGGTGGAAAAGCCGGCAGCAGACTGCCTCAAGCTGAATGAAGCGTCCCGGGGCAAGGATACCATGACGGGACACTGGGAAATGATGGGACTAAAGACGGTGAAGCCCTTTGTGACCTTCACGGACAACGGCTTTCCGCCGGAGCTTGTGGCAGAGCTGGAGGCACGGACCGGTCATAAGGTGATCGGCAACAAGGCGGCTTCCGGTACGGCCATCCTCGATGAGCTGGGCGAGGAGCAGATGCGGGAGCACAGCATGATCGTCTATACCTCGGCTGATTCTGTGCTGCAGATTGCAGGACATGAGGACCCGCAGTACTTTGGTCTGGACGAGCTTTACCGCTGCTGCGAGATTGCCCGGGAAATCACCATGAAGGACGAATGGAAGGTAGGACGTGTCATTGCAAGACCCTATGTCGGGGAGAAGAGCGGCAGCTTCAAGCGGACGGCGAACCGTCATGATCTTGCGGTGAAGCCCTTTGGCAGAACCGTGCTGAATGCGCTGAAGGATGCCGGCTATGACATGATCTCCATCGGAAAGATCAGCGATATCTTTGTGGGCGAGGGCGTGACCGAGGCCATTCATTCCGTAAGCTCGGTGAACGGCATGGAGCAGACGATCGAGGAGGCGGAGAAGCACGACTTTACGGGCCTTTGCTTCGTGAATCTGGTGGATTTCGATGCACTCTGGGGCCATCGGAGAGATCCGGAGGGCTATGCCCGGGAAATTGAGCGCTTCGACGTGAAGCTGGGCGAGCTGCTCGGAAAGCTGCGGGAGGATGATCTTCTGATGCTGACGGCAGACCACGGCAATGATCCCACCTACCGCGGAACGGATCATACCCGGGAGCAGGTGCCGCTGATTATCTATAATAAAAAGCTGCAGGGCGGCATTCTGCCGGAGGAGCACAGCTTTGCGGTGATCGGTGCCAGCATCGCGGAAAACTTCGGACTTTCTATGCCGGAGGGAACCATCGGCAGCTCTATTCTGGAGAAGCTGAGATGAGCGGAGCGGCGGAGTCCATCGTAAGTCCGTCAGCAGCCGCGCGGCGGAAACCGCGGCGGGAGCTGACGGAGACGGAGCGCTGTATGCGGGAAGCGATCCGGGAAGCACGCCGGGCGCTGCGGGGCGGTGACGTACCCATCGGCTGTGTGATCGTCTATGACGGGAAGAAGCCCGGCAGCAAGGCGGATCTCAACGCAGAGCAGCACGGCATTCTGCCGGGAAGCATTATCGGCCGGGGCTATAACCGGCGGAACAAGGACCGGAATGCACTGATGCATGCGGAGATCCTGGCCATTCGCCGGGCCTGCAAAAAGATCGAGGACTGGCGGCTGGAGGACTGCACGATGTATGTGACGCTGGAGCCCTGTCCCATGTGTGCGGGCGCAATCATTCAGGCGAGGGTGCCGCGGGTAGTGATCGGCGCGCGAAACCAGAAGGCGGGCTGCTGCGGTTCTGTGGTGGATATGCTGCACCAGCCGGGACTCAATCATCAGGCGGCACTGGAGGAGGGCATTCTTCTTACGGAGTGTCAGGAGCTGCTGGCAGAATTTTTTCATCGGCTCAGAAAATAGGGAAGTGCTGATGCAGGCGTTTCCTCGAGGGATTTGCGCTGCGAGGCAGCTGTCGATTTTCTGTGCAATACCGTATGCGGATGGATATGAGGAGAACAACGGAATGGAAGTGGAGAGAGCAGAAAAAACGAAAGAGAGGCGCTGCATTATCGTCGGCGCCGGAGACTTCTTCGGACTTCCCTTTCCGCTGCGGAATGATGATCTTCTTATCGCAGCGGACGGCGGTTATGTGCATCTGAAGGCCGCAGGTATCCGCCCGCAGCTTGTGGTGGGAGACTTCGATTCCATGCACATTCCGGGGGTGAAGGGAGAGACCGGCGCGGTTTCCGGGCTTTCTATTTTTGCAGATGCGGAGAAGGCCGACTATATTCATCATCTTGAAAGCCGGACCTATGACGGTGTGGAAACACTGGTGATTGATCCTGTGAAAAATGATCCGGATCTGCTGGCCTGCATCCGGATCGGCATGGAGGCCGGCTGCAGGGAATTTCATCTCCTGGGCGGCACAGGCGGAGACCGCATTGACCACAGCATTGCGAATTTCCAGCTCCTGGGATTTTTGGCCCGGCGGGGACTTCATGGCTATCTCTACAGTGCGCATCAGGTGGTGACCGCCATCTGCAATGAAGCGGCGTGTTTTCCGGCAGAGCAGAGGGGATATTTCTCGGCACTGGCGCTTTCGGATACGGCAGAGGGAGTCACAGAGCGGGGATTCAAGTATGTGGTGGAAGATGTCACACTCAACAACTGCACACCCACGGGACTCAGCAATGAGTTCGTTGGTGCGCCCGCCGACATTTCCGTAAGAAACGGTGTACTGCTTCTGATCTATGAGTATGAAGCTTCTGTGAAGCACTGAGATTTACCTTGAATTCAGAAAAGGGCTTTGTTATAATCCATATAGCAGAGAGTTGCTGGGGCGTTCGAGTCTGCACAAATTGAACCTACAAATTTGACATACGGGATTCCAATATTTGTGGTATTGATATCATGCCTTCCTTCGGGTAAAGGACCTTAGAGGTATCCGTGAGGAGACCCACCTGGCTGAGCGCTAGGAGTCAAGCGTGTAGTACGGCGTTCTGGTTTCTCTGTATTGAGTAAATGAAAAAGGCTTCGCATCCTGTGGTGCGGGGTCTTTTATGATATTTCGGCATGATGGGGGCATGCCGTTTCTCTCACAAGGAAAGGAAATCTATGAAAAAAGAAAACTGGGAGCATCAGATTCGCTGGGGCGTTACGGCTTTCGCTGTCACTGCGGCTGCGGCCGGGGTGGTTTATTGGATCTTCCACATTGATGTGGTAAAGAGCGGACTCGGAAAGCTTTTTTCCATTCTGGCTCCTGTTATTTACGGTGCTGTGCTGGCCTATCTGATGTGCCCGATCTATGACTGGGCGGATACTGCGATGCAGCACCTTCTGGGGGAAAAGGCAGGCGGCGGCAGCCATCGGACGGCTTGCCGGGCGGCGGCAACGCTGGTATCGATTGTGGTGCTGGTCTTTTTCGCCAGCGGACTGATTTCCATGATTATTCCGGAAATGCTGCAGTCTGTCACGAACCTGATGAATACGCTGCCGGACAATATTGCGGCGCTTTATGCGGATGCTGAAGGAAAGCTGGAGAATTATCCGGAGGCACGGCAGGTACTGGAGCAGATATATCTGCAGACGGAGACCGTGCTCAGCAATTTCATGAAGGATACGCTGCTTCCCAATATGAAGAATATCATGGCATCTCTTTCTGTCGGTATCTGGTCGGCGCTGATCTGGCTGAAGAACATTCTTATTGGCCTGATCGTGATGGCTTATCTTCTTAATATGAAGGAAATGCTGCTGGGGCAGAGCCGGAAAATTGTGTTTGCACTGCTGCCGAAGAACTGGGCGGCTGCGGTAATTCGAGAATGCGAATTTATCAACCGAATGTTCGGCGGATTTATTGTCGGTAAAATCGTGGATTCCATTATCATCGGATTTCTGACCTTCTTTGTGATGAGCGTGATGAAAATGCCGTATATCATGCTGATCTCCGTGATTGTCGGTGTCACGAATGTGATCCCGTTTTTCGGACCCTTCATCGGTGCCGTTCCCTGCTTTGTGCTGGTGCTTCTGGCGAGTCCGATCAAGAGTCTGTACTTTGCCATTGCAATTCTCGTGATCCAGCAGATTGACGGAAATGTCATCGGCCCGAGAATCTTGGGCAATTCCACGGGACTTTCGAGCTTCTGGGTTCTGTTCTCGATCCTTCTGTTCGGCGGCCTGTTCGGCTTTGTGGGCATGATCATTGCGGTACCGCTCTGGGCGGTGATTATGAACCTGATCGATCAGTTTGTGAACCGGGAGCTTCGAAAAAAGAATCTTCCGCTGTCCTCTGAGGCCTACCGCGGTGAGACGGACGGGCTTTGAAGTGGTTTTGGGCTGTATGGTTGAAAAAAATCGTTTGATTGTTTATAATCTGGTGTCAGGGTCAAAGGATTGTATAAAACGCAGCGTGCGAAACGATCTTGCGATATCATAAAGAATTTTTAAGGAGAAATTTATGGCAACATTACTTGAAAACTGGAGAGTGCAGGCATACGGCAACGGTCTTTCAAAGGCAGAGCAGGAGCAGCTCTGGCAGCGCTATTTTGCAATGGAGAAGGCCTTCTATGAGGAGGTTCTGAAGGATCCCGCGCATGTGTTTGAGGGCAGCGTTAAGGAGCTGGCTGAGCATTTCCACATGGATGTATTCTACTTCACCGGTGTTCTGGACGGCATCGACGAGTCACTGAAGGGCTATCACAATCCCATCGAGACCATGGAAGAGGATACTGTGGTTAAGATCGAGATCGACCCGGAAAAGCTCTACTACAACATGGTAGAGGCGAAGGCCAGCTGGCTGTACGGCCTTCCTGAGTGGGATGCCATCCTCTCTGAGGAGCGCCGCAAGGAGCTCTATAAGGAGCAGAAGAAGTCCGGCACCGTTCGCCGTGAAACCAAGAAGATTTACCCGAACGACCAGTGTCCCTGCGGCTCCGGCAAGAAGTACAAGAAGTGCTGCATGAGAAAGGACCAGGAGATGGAGCTCAAGGCCCTGCAGGATGAGGCGTAAGCCATGGCAGAGAATTATGTGATCCGTGCAACGGCAGCGGAAGGACAGATCCGTGCCTTTGCATGCACCACCAGCGGTGTCTGCGAGGAGCAGCGCCGCATTCACAATACCTTCCCCATCTGTACCGCGGCAGTGGGCAGACTGATGAGCGCCGCATTGATGATGGCGGTGGACATGAAGGGCGAAAATGACCTTTTGACGCTGACGGTGAAGGGCGATGGTCCGCTCCGCAGCATGACGGTGACGGCAGATGCCCATGGACATGTGAAGGGCTATTGTGCGAATCCAAACGTGATGCTTCCGCCGAATGCGGCCGGTCATTTAAATGTCGGCGGCGCCGTCGGAAAGGGTACGCTTTCAGTGATCCGGGATATCGGACTGAAGGAGCCCTACGTGGGGCAGACTGCTCTTCTCACCGGTGAGATCGCGGAGGATCTGACTTATTATTTCGTGACCAGCGAGCAGATTCCGTCCTCTGTGGGACTCGGAGTGCTGCTTTCGAAGGAGAATGTCGTTCGTCAGGCCGGCGGCTTCATTATCCAGCTGATGCCGGGCGCATCCGAGGAGGTGATCTCTGCACTGGAGAACAGGCTCTCGGAGGTGCATTCCGTTACCAGTATGCTTGATCGCGGCATGACGCCGGAGGATATTCTGCAGCAGATCCTCGGAGATATGCAGCTGGAGATCAATGATCGTACAGAGGTGAGTTACCACTGCGGCTGCAGCCGTGAAAGAGTAGAGCGCGCTCTCATTTCCATCGGAAGAGACGAGCTGAAAAGCCTCATCGACGACGGCAAGCCCCAGGAGGTTAACTG
>CAVAXR010000051.1:0-8966 GCA_963592375.1 Oribacterium sp.
GGGCAGCACCGTATTCAGTCCATCCATCTGCTGGTATTTCAGCACCGCCATCTGGCACATCTTCTGGCGGGCCAGGGACAGGATCTGGTCGGTATCCATGTCAAGCTGTTCCTTTGTATCCGCTGTCAGCACCATGGTCAGGATGCCCAGCATCATTCTCTGGTCGCGGGCAGTCAGATCGTCCAGAAATTCCTTGCTTTCCTTCCGCTGCAATTCCATGTCGTAAGGAATGACCGCAGAGAAGTTGTTGTTGGCGTTCTGGCGGCGCTGCCAGTTGGTGATGTTGGTTTCCACGCCCAGCAGACGGTTTTCGATCTCCCGTACCGCCTCGTCCATAGGGATGGGTACGATGTCCAGAGAGAGCATCATGTTCCGATCCAGGTCGGTCAGTTCGGAGATAAAGGAATCCTTGATATAGTTGGCATAGTCCTTGAGGTAAAGGACACGGCAGAATTTTCTGCCCAGCATGATATAATCGCTGTGCTTTTCGATAAAGTCCGGGCAGATATAATCCCGGAAGTCATGACCCTTTTTCATCATATCCCGTGCGTCAAAGTGGAAGGCTGCTTCCTCCCCTTGGCGGTAGAAGTCATGAAGGACGCGCAGCTTCTCTGTGGTGTCCAGCTCGGTGCATCGGGAACCCAGTGCCGCATAGTGGGCTTTCAGATCCGCACCAAGACGGCCAAAGTAGCTTCGGGCTTCCGCAATGCTCTTTTTGCAGACGGAAATGGTGATGTATTTTTCCTGCACGATCCCGTTGCCTGCGGTAGCCGCCGCCATAATAACGCCATTATACTCCACACGGTAGCCGTCCCGGCTGTCCTGCCGCAGCGGCATGAGCACATTCTGCTCAAAGTTCGCCCGGTTCAGGCGGCGGTTATTCACGGTGATCTTGGCGACCGATCCGGCTTCCAGACTATTCAGCACCTCCGAATAATCCAGAAACATGATTTTCTTGTCATCCTCGCTGGCCACCTGGTAGTTAATATCCGAAAACCGCCAGGTTCGGCAATACCGGTTTCCGACCAGAAAGATACCGTCGTTCCAGATGCGTTTGATGGGAATGGCATCCTGCACCCGGCGGGGTACGGTATAGCGCTCCTTGTCCTGTTTTAATAGTGTACTGAGTGTTTTAAGCATGGTGGCCCTCCTTTTTCCCGGTCTTACAATGCTTTGGCTTGCTCTGTTTTCTCTTGTGTGGCATCTTTTTCCCGGTCAGCATTTCCTTTTCGTGATCCGCAAGAGTATCTTTCAGCGCTTCATAGTAATAGTTGGTTGGCTGAAAACAGAGCCGCTTCGGCTCCAGCAGCTCCGAGCGGAACCACGCCCACAGAAACTGCTCACAGTTCATGCCGTGGTATTTGATAAAGCCCATGGCGGCAAAGGGCGCGGCTCCCAGAATACACATCCAGGACACTGTTTCCGTTCCCACATGGGGCTTCAGCAGAAAATACAGCGCCACGGCCACGCCGATGGCCAGCACCGAAAAGACGCACTGGCGCAGGGACAGGCCGAAGAACATACTTTCCGTGTAATTTCTTATCTCGCGGTTGATTTTTACTTCCATTGAAAATGTCTCCTTCCATTGTTACAGCCCCATCATCTCACGCACAACACGATCCGCCATCTTCACGCTTCCCACAAGCACCAGCATATTGAACACCAGCTCTCCCACATAGCTCCAGACCATGGACACCGCGCTGGCGTCCGGATCAATGACCGGCGGGGACGATGCAAAGACAGAGAAGATGATGCAGGCCAGTACGATGATGGCTCCCTCCAGACACACGGCGGCATAGGACTTGATGAATGACACGCCCACGCTCTGGGTCGGCTCCCCGGCAAAGGTGGACAGGGGCACCGGCGCAAGCGCGGAATACAGATAGAGCTTGAAAAAGCGGCCATATACCGTCATGATCATCACAAACGACAGCACCGTGACCAGCAGGCTGCCGATCAGCGTCACCGCCCACAGTGGGATGCTCTCAAAAAAGCCGCAGTCCTCCACCGCCGTGACGATCTCCGCAGGGAGTACCGTCTGCTGGGCAGAACCGAAGCCCGCAGCGCCCATAATAGTGGACACCACGCCCTGGGCAATGTTAAAAAGCGCCAGCATCAGTTCCATGCCGTAGGTGACGACGCCCTTGGCGATGGCAAATCGGACGAACAATTTCAGCGCCGTCTCCGGACGCTTTGTTTCCGCAAAGCTGCCGCAGGTGCGCATGACGCCTACAACAAAGAACAGTACCAGAAGCGCAAGGCCAATGGCCTGCACCGCGCCGTTGATGGTGGTGATGATGCTCCAGATGGTTCCGCCCTTAAAGGTCTGTGGGGACTGCGTGAGCAGCGACCAGATTTCGGACAGCTTCTCGTTCCAGGTTTCCAGCGCGTTCGTCAGATTTTGAACGATCCAGTTATCTGACATTTCGTTTTTCCTCCTTCCCCCGAAATCGCGGCAGGACGGTTTCCCGTCCCGCCGCAGCTTCGGAACATTGATTTGCGGATCAGCCGGTGATGAGGGTCAGGATCTCCTTGGCAAAGGTAATGACAATGCCGCCTGCGAGCGTCAAGAAACCATTGGAGCGCTGAGAAGGGTCATGGGACTGGAGAGACAGCCCCACCTGCACGATACCCCAGCCCAGCAGGATCAGGCCCACCGCACGGATCAGGCCGAAGATAAAATCGCTCAGGTTATTGACCACCGCAATCGGGTCGCTGGCAGCGAAGGCCGGGACCGTCATGCTGCCCATAAGGGCCAGCGCCAGCACGGCGGCGGAATAGAAACGGAAGCCGCGCTTGGCTCTGTGCTCCAGCGTGGTGCCACGGGCTGCGAGCTTGTGGCTTTTGACGCTCTTGACAATGGTGTTCTTTACGGTGTGAAACAGGTTTTTCATGGTACAGTTCCTCCTTTTAGTTGGCGAGCTGTTCCAGCTCTTCATCCGGAATCAGCTCATAGTTGGTTTCTTCTATTTCCAGAACCGGCAGACCATTCAGGTCCGCGTCGGTCACGGACAGGGTTGCGACGGCGTTTTCCGTACCGCCGTGTTCATAAACAGGTGCGCCGCCCAGGGCGGACAGCTTCACATTGGGATGCTTGAACGGATCGATCTTTTCATCCATAATGGGACGCTCCCCACGGATAAACAGAAGCGCATAGCGGTTATCCATCATGCGCACCTCATCCGGGGTCATCAGCTCACGGCCTGTGATCTGGTAGTTGGTGCTGTAATTGCCGTTTCTGCCGCTGCTCTTACCGTAGGTGTTGGTGTCAATGGTGGACTTGCCCAGGTAGGATTCCGAGATCAGCTTGTGGGTAGATGTCTCATTGCCGCCGAGATACAGCAGCTCATCACAGTTGCCAAGAATGCTTTCCCACTGCTTTTCAAACAGCGCCTTGAGCTGGGCAATATTCTGCAGGATGATGGTCACGCTCACATTGCGGGAGCGCATGGTAGCAAGGATCTTGTCAAAATCGTCCGGCAGACTGACGTTGGCAAACTCGTCCATCAGGAAATGCACCGGCACAGGCAGGCTGCCTCCGTACTTGTGATCTGCCAGCCAGAAAAGCTGTTGGAAGATCTGGGTATAAAGAATGGACACGAGAAAATTGAAGCTCGTATCGTTATCCGGTATGAGGGCAAACAGCGCCACTTTTTTCTCGCCCAGACTTGGCAGATCCAGCTCGTCCGTTGCAGTCAGTGCCGCCAGCGAGGACAGGTTGAATTTCTCCAGCCTTGCCGCCAGCGTGATCTGGATGGACTTCAAGGTCTTGGCACTGCCGGAATGATAGTCCTTGTAATACTTCACGGCGATGTGGTCCGGCTCCCGCATCTCCAGCCGCTCAAACAACTCGTCCAGCGGCGACTGGTAGGTGTCATCGTCCTCACGCACCTCACCGGCTCGCAGCATTTCCATGACCATGGGAAAGTTCTGCTCATCCTCCGGCGCTTCGTGATGCAGATAAAACACCAGCGCAAGCAGCAGCATGGAGGCGGCAGTGTCCCAGAAAGGGTCATTAGACTGGCTGCCCTTGGGCGTAGTGGATTTGAACAGGTTCGTCACCAGACGCTGCACATCGTTGTCGTCCCGAAGATAGACAAACGGGTTATAGCAGTGGCTTTTCTCCATGTTCAGAAGATCCAGCACCCGGACTTCATACCCTTTTTGCTCCAGCAGGCAGCCCGTATCCCGCAGCAGCTCCCCTTTGGGGCCAGAACGGTGAAGGAGGTATTAGCCTGCATCAGATTGGGCTTGGCAAGATTGAAGCTCTTGCCCGCACCGCTGCCGCCAACCACCACAGTGTTGAGGTTGCGCCGGTGCTTCTTTGCATTCAAACCCATACGCACATTTTGAGTGAACAGCTTGTTCTGTTCCGGTTGTTTATCCCGGTACTTTCTATCTACGGCTCTGGCATCGCCCCATTTGGCCGAGCCGTGCTCCTCGCCTTTGCGGTAGCTGCGGCGGCTGGAAAAGTAGATGCCCAGACCCAATCCATAGCCGCATAAGAAAAGAAGGACAGTTTTTACGCTGTCCTCACAAAGCATGATATGAAAAGGGGCGTTCATGGCTGCCGGGAATGCCGTAATGATCTCCGCCAGGCCGCCGTGGATGGCTGGGGCCAGCAGCAGCCCCAGCCACACAACGGGAAGGATACCGAACAGGCAGAGCGCAAGCTGTGTCCTGCGGTTATCTTGCTTCATCCCGGCTCCTTACTTTCTTGATGGGGGCGTCAATCGTTTTGAGAAGCACTTCGTCCACGATGTCCGTCGGGCGTTCCTCTCCGATCAGGTCATTGCGCATTTCATTGAGGGCGTTGATGACAACGCCCTGCTCATATCTGTCCAGCATCAGGATATGCTTTTCTTCTTTTCCCATGATTTATCGCTCCTGTTCTTTGGATTTCGGTGCCTTGTTCTGCTCCAGCACACGGTACATCCGCCCGGAGATGGTGTTGGCGGTATCCCGCATCTCGGTCAGTGCCGCTCGGACACTCTGAAGATCGTTCTCCGGGAAACCCTCCGGTAAACGGCTGAAATCGTAGCCGCTTACATCAATACCGTATTTCCGGCACAGCAAATAGGAAACGCTGTAGGCGGCAAAGGCGGCATCTTCACGGCGGTATGCACTCCTTGTCCCGGCAATCTCCGCATGAGCCAGTTCCTTGGACACGCTGCGGAAAATATCTTCCGCTGTCATGCCCCTGCGGACGAAAATTACCTGCTGGTCATGGTCATACAAGGCCCCCATATTGTTCGGCAGTTCGTCCACCGTCTGCATGGGCACGGGTGGACGGTGGATCAGGGCTTTAAGAAGAAGCCGCTCATCCATGCTGACCGCAGGCTGCACCTTGCTTCGGGCATTGGTCTGGGACACATCGTAGACCTTTTTCACATTGTAATAGATGCCGACAGACCCATCCTCCCGTCTGTACTCATCGCCGGGTTCCAGAATGGAGATGCCGTGGCTCATTTCCTGGCGCTTGATAAACGCACCAGTGCTGCGCCAGCTTTCAAAATCCCGAAGCTGGGTGGCCTCCGGCTTCTGTGCCAGGATCAGCAGGGCATTGGTGGCCGTATAACGGTCGAAGCGGCTCTGCACCTCCAGATAGTCCCGGAATTTGCCGCCGTCCGCGGCTACTGCTTCGGCGGTACTGTCTGCCATGTCATAGACCTGCTGGCGCTGCGCCTGTTTCTTTTCTGCCCAGGCATCTTTGTCAAAGGGCTGGTCATTGCGGTTGTTCTTTGCCGCCGATGCGTCAAAGAGATCGTCAAAGGTGTTCATAGTCTTTACCTCGCTTTCGATTTGTTCTTGTGCTTTTTACCGTGTTTGGGCTGCTGGTGCTGGATAGGCTTCTGCTGGGGCTTCTTTGCGGGTTTCTCCGACTCCGGAGCTTTGGGGCTTTCTGCCGTCTCTGCCTGCCGCGCTGCCTTGATGTCCCTCAATTCCTGTCGGACAGAGGGGCGTTCCTCGGCCTTCTTAGCAGTACCCTCGGCGGTTTTGCTGTGCTTCCCGGAGGTAGGCGCGGACGGAGGGGATTTTTCCGTCTTTGCCGCAGTGGGGTTTGGGCTGACCGGCTCCTCTTTTTTTACGGGTGTACCCAGCATTTCGTCCAGCAGTTTGTCCTCCGCGGCTTTCTCCGGTGCGGTCTGTTCCGGCTCGGCAGGGGCGGCCTTTTCCTCCTTGCGCTGCTTGATGTCCTGCTTGATGGAAGCGGCGTCCACCGTGACAAACTTGAACCGCTCCACGATGCGGTTGATCTTGGAGGCATCCTCGGCGCGAACCATAAGATCCACCACGCCATCCGTCTCCTTCTCATGCCCACGCAGGGCGCAGTAGACCACGCCGTAGCGTTTGGCTTCCTTGGCAAACTGCGCCAGATGTTCTTCTCCAATGGTGAACACCTTTAATTCCTTACCGCTTTTGAGCATCGCGGTGAGCCGCTGTCTGCCCTTGATCTTGTTTTTGTCCTTGTTTTTCAGAACCGTGTAGATGGCAGCGGCCACGTTTTTGGCGGCGGAACCGGTAAGCCGCAAAGCGACCTCCGTGCCCTCCAGACTAAGCCTGACGATCTGTTCCGCCGCGTCGCCTGAATTGTTCATTTCTCGACTGCTCCCTTCTTTGAGTTTTTTCGTCCTCCCGGACGGCTTTCAGTTTTTCCTTCATTACGCCGGAGCGTATGGCAATATCGTCACATAATTTCACCTCCCGTCGGATCGCGGAAAGCTCTTTGGAAAGGGCGGCGATCTGCTCCTTGACCTGGGATGTCCTTTCCCCATCCGATCTCACAGCTACAGTGCGCTGCTTTCGATACAGCGCCTTGCGGTCTGCGGTCAGGGTCTGCGCCTTGCTTTCCAGTGCTTCTTTATATGAAGAAAGCTGCTCGCCGGTATCAATACGATGCCGGACAAGCAGCCTTGCCTCCTCGGATATGGTGTCCATTTTGATGAGATCTTCCCGGAGCAAAAAATGGATGCGTTTGTTTTGTTTCCGCTGGTTGTCCTTTGGAAAGCAGCCCAGCAGATAACAGTAGTGTAGATACAGAGCACGAAAACCGGTGATTTTTCTGGCTTTCTTAAAATCACCTTTGACTCTGGTCCGGTCAATCCTGCGGCTGGGTTCCGGCTCCGGCAGCATTCTGCGGCTCTGGGCGAGGATACGGATTCGGATGCCGTCCAGAGTGTAATTATCCCCAAAGTTCCGGGCCAGCCGCACAAACCGGGGCTTTCCCGGTGGCCGCACGGAAATGTCCTTGCCCACCTTGATTTCATAGCCTTTTTTGCGGAGAGCATCAAAAAACTGCCGCTCCGTCATGGACTGCTGGATAGCTTCCTCTACATCCGAGCGGATAAGGCCGCGCCAGGTGGGGCGCTGCTCTTTCTCTGCCAGCCATTCGCCATAGTGTTTCGATTTTCCCGGCTGTGGATTTTCAATGACCGACAGGCGATACTTGCGGCACAGCTCATCCGATGCCCTGCGCATCTCATAGTAGTCCTTTTCGGTGCGGTGGTATTTGATGCCGTCCAAAAAGGACACCGTATTCAGCACAAAATGATTATGCAGATGATTTTCATGGTCAAGGTGGGTCGCCACAAGAACCTGATACCGGTCGCCCCAGAGCCGCTGTGCCAGTTCGACGCCGATCTGATGAGCCAGCTCCGGCGTGGCCTCACCGGGTGCGAAGGACTGATACCCGTGGTAGGCAGCCGTCCCGTCCTCTTTCCCGAACCGGCGCTTTACCGCCAGCATTTCCTCACGGGCGGTGCCGGGGCAGCAGTTGACCCCAGATACAAAGCTCTGCATGATTGGGACATTTTCATCTGCCGCCTGCGTGGTTTTTTCGCTGTTCATGGCGTACTCGATAACATCCGTCAGCCCCTGCATCTGCCGATCCGTCATCTCCTGCTTTTCGTAAAAGGCGGGGTTGGTGGTTTTCTCCGGGTTCTCCACATAGATGACTACCTTGCCGAGCCAGCCGTTTACACGCCAGATGGATGTGACCGCCATGCCGTCACACCACCGTATCCATGGGCTGGGGAACGACCACGGCGGCGGCGATCTCCCGAACCGCCGCCTCAAACGTCCGGACGACGGCGTCATACCGCTGGACATCTATAACATTCAGCACATGGGCCTTCTGTGCCACCTGGTTCATGCTGTTCCCAATGCGGTAAAGCTCACGCATCATGGCATAGTAATCTGCGGTCGGTGCTTCTCTTGGAACCACTCCGATGATGAGATGGCGGATATATGCGGCTACGGACAGCCTGCTGCGCTTGGCCTTTTTCTGGAGCTGCTCGGCTTCTTTTTTGTCGAGCCACACCTGTACTTTTACATTTCGTTTGCGCATAAATTCATCCTCCTTGGATTTAGAATAGGGGTTTCAGGGGGTCTGCCCCTGACAAGCAGCCTTTGTGGGAGTACAAAGGCGATGCTTGATGGTATAGTGCAGACCGTTCTCCTGTCAGTCGAACAGTAGATGCCACCTGAAATAGAATCGTGTTTTGGGCAGCAAAAAAGCGGCCTGTATTTCTACAAGTCGCTCTTTGCTATCACAATATAAAATTGATTATTTGTTTTTATCCTCGTCGGATTTCTCTCCGTCAAGGCGGAAGTGCCAATACATATCCTGACCGTCCAATGAGTGGTGACGATTCAGAAATGTAATCTCAAAACTCTCCGACAGAAGTTTCCATGCTTTGGCTGACAAATGCGAATCCATTTCAATGGTGTACTGTGTCTTTCGTTTTATCGTCTGCCTCCATTACACATTTTGTTCGTAGTAAGGTAATACTATTTTATCATTTTGCTACGGCGGTCATCTTTCGTAATCGGTACGCTTTTTAACTTGTTCAGGCAACCGACACTCCAGCCACGCTGCGTTTTTCATAAGTTCCGTTTGGATACCGGACAGTGCCTCCATTGCGGTTTCGTATTCTATACGGTCACTGTCACGAAGCACATACTGT
>CAVAXR010000052.1:0-8928 GCA_963592375.1 Oribacterium sp.
GGACGGTACAGGCTGAGCCTGTACGGTCCTTTTTTGACCGGCATTTTGGGGAAAACGGCCGCTTTATCACGCTGAAGCACAAAAATGCATCAAATAGTTGGTAAAATTCTATCTGATTCTGTGAAAAATCTATAATAAAAAAAGAAGGATTTTCAAGAATCTGAGAAGGATAATCTATTCTTTTCTCCGATTTCCTAAACTATAATGATGCCATCATAAGGAAAAAGGCAGTGGGCCTTTTTCGGAGCATCGATAGGAGGATATCGTATTATGAAAAAGTTACTTAGTGTTCTGACAGCATCCGCTATGGCAGCTTCTCTTCTGGCAGGCTGCGGATCATCATCCGGTACAGCTTCTACAACAGCCGCAGCGGCAGCAGAGACCACAGCTGCAGCAGCAGAGACTACAGCAGCCGCAGCAGACGCAGCAGAGACCACAGCCGCAGCAGCTGAGGCCGTTGAGGCAAATGCAGATCTCGCAGACAAGAAGGTCGGCGTATGTATCTATCAGTTCTCCGACAACTTCATGACACTGTTCAGAACAGAGCTTCAGAATTATCTGGTATCTCTCGGATTTAAGGCTGAAAACATTTCCATCATGGATGGTGCAAACGATCAGGCTACACAGACCAACCAGATCCAGAACTTCATTACCACAGGCGTTGACGTTCTGATCATCAACCCGGTTAACTCTTCCTCTGCAGCAACCATCACAGATATGGTTCATGATGCAGGAATCCCTCTCGTATACATCAACAGAGAGCCGGATGCAGATGAGGAGAAGAGATGGGAAGACAACAGCTGGGATGTTACCTATGTTGGCTGTGACGCTCGTCAGTCCGGAACCTTCCAGGGCGAGATCATTTCCGATATCGGCATCGACAAGCTGGATATGAACGGCAACGGCAAGGTTGACTACATCATGATCGAGGGTGACCCGGAGAACGTTGATGCACAGTACAGAACAGAGTTCTCCGTGAAGGCACTTCAGGATGCAGGCCTTGAGGTGAACTGCCTCGATGATCAGGTTGGTAACTGGGATCAGGCACAGGCACAGTCTCTGGTTGCAAACTCTCTGGCTAAGAACGGCGCAGATATCGAGGTCGTATTCTGCAACAACGATGCCATGGCACTCGGCGCTCTGCAGGCTATTCAGGCAGCAGGACGTACTGTAAACGAGGACATCTATCTCGTTGGTGTAGATGCACTCGAGGAGGCACTCGGCGACGTTAAGGAAGGCACTCTGACAGGTACTGTATTTAACGATCACTTCACACAGTCTCATGCAGCAGCTGATGCAGCTGTGAACTATCTCACAGGTGCCGGCAACGATCACTATATCGGCTGTGACTATGTAAAGGTAACAGCTGACAACGCACAGGAGATTCTTGATCTCTTGAAGTAATTTTCGCGGCATTCACAGAGAGTGCGGGTGCGGACTTCTGCACCTGCACTCTTTTTAAAACGAAGGGGATAAGAAATAGCAACAGTAAATGGAGGACAAGATGGCGGAATATCTACTGGAACTTAGAAATGTGTCTAAGTCCTTCCCGGGTGTCAAGGCACTGGATGGCGTACAGCTGGCTGTTCGTCCGGGAACCGTCCATGCACTCATGGGCGAGAATGGTGCCGGAAAGAGTACCCTGATGAAGTGCTTGTTCGGCATCTACAGGATGGATGAGGGCGAGATCTACCTGAACGGTGAGAAGGTGGACATCAAAAACCCGGATGATGCGATGGCAAAGGGTGTGGCCATGGTGCATCAGGAGCTTCAGCCGGTGCTTGCCAGATCCGTTGCCGAAAACATGTATCTGGGTCGTTTCCCGGTGCATAAGTACGGACCGCTGCAGGTGATCGATCATAAGACCATGCATGCGGAGACGGAGAAATGGCTGAAGGAGCTGGGCCTTGATTATGACGTGAAGGCACCGCTCAGCAGCCTGTCTATCGGTCAGATGCAGATGATTGAGATTGCCAAGGCCGTTTCACACGAGGCAAAGGTCATCATCTTCGATGAGCCGACCTCTTCTCTTTCCGACAGAGAGGTAGATTTCCTCTTTAAGGTCATGAATGATCTTCGGGATAAGGGCGTGGCCATGATCTACATCTCTCATAAGATGGATGAGATCAAGAGAATTTCCGATGACATTACAGTTATGAGAGACGGTACCTATGTCGGTACCTGGCAGACGGCAGAGCTTTCGAACGAACAGATCATTGCGAAGATGGTAGGCCGTGAGCTCACCAACATTTATCCGGAGCATAAGCATACAATCGGTGAGGTGGTCATGGAGGTGGAGGATCTGACCTCTATTCATGAGAAGTCCTTCCATAATGTCAGCTTCAATATCCGAAAGGGTGAGATCCTGGGCTTCGGCGGTCTGGTCGGTGCCCAGAGAACCGAGCTGATGGAGGGTATCTTCGGAATTCGACATCTTGCAAAGGGAACAATCAGGATCCACGGCAAGGAAGTAAAGATCAAGCGGCCTAAGGATGCCATGGATGCCGGTGTCGGCATGATCACAGAGGATCGCCGCGGAAACGGTATCTTCGGCTGCCTGTCCATCAAGGATAATGTAGGCATTTCCATCTATAACAAGTACATGAAGGGTGGTGTGATGCTCGACCATCCGTCCATCAACAAGGTGGTGGATGACAGCATCAAGAAGCTTTCCATCAAAACACCGAACATGCAGGAGCACATCGCGAACCTGTCCGGCGGAAACCAGCAGAAGGTAATTGTTGCCAGATGGCTGGCCAATGATCCGGATATTCTGATCATGGATGAGCCGACAAGAGGTATCGATATCGGTGCAAAGCATGAGATCTATGAGATCATGGAGGAGCTGGCTGAACAGGGCAAGTCCATTATCATGATTTCGTCGGAAATGCCGGAGCTTCTGGGTATGGCGGATCGTCTGTATGTAATGTGCAACGGTAAGCTCACCGGAGAGATCAACGCGAAGGAAGACATGACGCAGGAAAAGGTTATGAGCTTCGCGACAATGTTCTGATTCTGATAGAGGGGATAAGAAAATGCAAAAGACACAGAAACAGAAAGTAACCGACTTTCTTATTAACAACGGTGTTATCATCGTAATGATCATTCTGGTGCTGTATACCGGTCTGACCTCCAAGAACTTCTTCACCGCAAACAACTTCCTGAACCTTCTGGGCAACATGTCCTACAGACTGGTTATTGCCTTTGGTATCTCCGGCTGCGTTATCACTGCAGGCTGCGACCTGTCCGCCGGACGTATGATCGGCTTCGCTGCCTGCCTTGCCGGTACACTGCTGCAGAAGGCTGACTACTCCGGACGTTTCTTCACAGATGGCTTCTGGGCAAGCATTACCCCGCTGAACCCGTTCGTGGTTCTGGTTCTGGTGATGCTGGTGACTGCATTCTTCGGCTCCATCACCGGATGGTTCATCGCATATCTGAACGTTCCTCCCTTCATTTCCACACTGGCAATGATGGAGATTATCTACGGACTCGGCCTGATCTACACAGGTGCAACCCCGCTGGGCGGCTATATCACAAGCTATACTGCATTCTCCACAGGAAAGTTCCTGGGTCTCTCTTATCTGGTATGGATCGCACTCATCATGGCGGCCATCACATGGTTCATCTACAACATGACCCGTCACGGCAAGTACATGTATGCCATCGGCGGCAACCCGCAGGCAGCAGAGGTAGCCGGTGTTCCGGTAAAGCTGACCATGCTGATCATCTATGCAAAGGCAGCAGCTTTCTACGGACTGGCAGGCTTCATGCTTGGTGCAAAGGCCGGCGGTGCATCTGTTAATACCGGTCTCAGCTACGAGATGGAGGCCATCGCAGCCTGCGCCCTGGGCGGTGTATCCGTTACCGGCGGCCGCGGTAAGATTTCTTCTGCATTCATCGGTGTTGCTGTCATGGAGCTCCTGAAGGTAGCCCTGCAGTTCCTGGGTGTGGACGCAAACGCACAGTACATTGCAATCGGTATCGTTATCTTTGTTGCAATCTCACTGGATATCAGAAAGTACGTTGCGAAGAAGTAATTCAATCGCTTATAATGAGGGGGCTGCGGCATTTGCCGCAGCCTCTTTTTAGCGGATCCGGCGGCTGCAAAGGCGCCCGAATCTGCAGCTGATATATTCGATGATATGGAGGTTCCCACTCATGAGTTTGACAGAAGAAATCGTATCACAGCTGGCCATACCGGCATTGCTGGCGGTATTTATGATCTACTATGCGGTGAAGCTGCTGGTTTTCAAGGATGCGGACTGTATTCGCCCTGCCGGGAAGAAACCGCTGACGGATAAGGAGGGCTATGCAAAGGAAGCCGGCCTGCTGGTGATGGCCTTCGGCATCTGTTCGGCTGTTATGGCCGTCATCATGCTGGTCAGCGCAGAGCTGGGACTCATGTTTATCATGCTGGCCATGGTGCTGGTATTCCTGCGCTTTAAGAAGATTGAGGAGAAGTACACGAAATAACGGGTGGTGAAGGTGAATAAGTATCAGGTATTGCTGGTGGATGATGAGGAGGACGTGGTACAGGTCATCATCCGGAAGATGCAATGGGAGGAACTGGGCTACGAGGTCATGGGCTATGCGCATAACGGTGTGGAGGCGCTGGAGCTCTGTGAGGAGCGTCAGCCCGATGTGGTGATGACCGATATTAAAATGCCGTATATGGACGGACTCGCGCTTTCCCGCCGGCTGAAGGAGCTGTATCCTTCGGTGAAGATCATCATTTTCTCCGGCTTCGATGAATTTGAATATGCCAAGGAGGCAATCCGCCTGGAGGCGGAGGAGTATATCCTGAAGCCCATCGATGCGGATGAGCTGTCGCGGGTGTTTGCGCGTATTCATGCGGCTCTGGACAAAGAGTTCGATGAGAAGCAGAACATTAACATGCTGAAGAGCTACTATCTCGAAAGTCTGCCGATCCTGCAGGAGAATTTCTGCAGTGCGCTCATTGAGGGACGCATTCCGGAGCAGGAGCTGAATAAGGAAATGCTGGATTACCAGGTGGAACTGACCGGACCCTGCTATGCGGTGCTGGTTCTGCACAACAGCCTGTCACTGGCGCCGGAGGGCATCAATCCCCTGCTTTTGACTGTTTCCATCCGGAAGCTCGCGGAGGAGCGGCTGTCCGCAGACTGGGGCGCCCGCTTTTTCTCTTATCTTGGGAATATTGCGGTTATCGTGCAGATGCAGAAGGAGGCGGAGATCAGCCGCCTGACGGATGCCTGCGAAACGCTTTGCCGCCTGGTGCGGCATATGACCAATGCAACGGTGACCATCGGCATCGGACGTGCGGTGAGTGAGCTTCGTTCGCTGCCGCTTTCGTATGAAGGTGCCCGGGATGCCGTGAGCTATCGTGTGATTTACGGCCGCGGAAAGGCCATCAATATTGCGGAGATCGACCCGGAAAGTCATGATGAGAGCGGAAGTCGTGCCGCCCAGAATCTCTATGACGAGGACGAGCTGCAGCAGCTGTTTAAGTCCGTCAAGGTGGACAGCCGGGAAAAGCTGAATGAAGCAGTGGATCATTATCTGTCTGCCCATACGCCGAAAAGCCCCTCCATACAGGAGTATCATTTCTTCGTGATGGAGCTGGTGACGGAGATTCATAAATTCATGCTGAACAATCAGATCGATGTCGCTTCGTTTTTTCCGCAGGAAGACATTTACCGGAAGGTGCAGCAGATGGAAATGAAGGAGCTGGGCGGCTGGCTGAAGGAGCTGCTGGGAAAGCTGCAGGCGCGAATGCAGGAGAGCCGGAGCGACAGCACCCGTTCCTTTGTGAGCCGGGCCATTGACTATGTACGCGACAATTACGGCAACAAGGAGCTGTCAATCGAGCTGGTCTGTGCGTATCTGAATGTCAGTGCAGCTTACTTCTCCACGGTCTTCAAGCGGGAAACCGGAAAGACCTTCATTAACTATCTCACGGACTTCCGGATGGAGAAGGCGGTGCGGCTTCTGATGGAGGAGAATGAGAAGACCTACATTATTGCAGAGAAGGTGGGCTACTCGGATCCGAATTACTTCAGCTATGCCTTCAAGAAAAAATACGGGATGTCGCCGTCCAAGTACCGGGCAGCACAGCTTGGCGGGAAGCGCATATGAAGCGCACGGAGAAGATGAAGGCCCTCTGGCAGAAGCAGTCCATTCACGGACTGATCCTCACGAGCTTCACCATTGTCTCGCTGGTGCTGATGCTTTTTCTGTCTGTGACGCTGTATCGGCAGTTTTCCGGCCGGATGAAGCGCAATACCGTCAAGGGGACGGAGCAGCTGCTGAATCAGACGGCGGCCAATCTGGAGACCTATCTGGTCAGCATGCGGCGGATTTCGGACGCCATGTACTACGATGTCATCAAGGACAAGGATTTCGACCAGGACAGCATCGACGGCGAAATGAACCTCATGTATGAGGCACATAAGGACAATCTCGTGAGCATCGCGCTCTTCACGTCGGACGGGCGTCTGCTGTCAGCGGCGCCGGTTTCCAACCGAAAGGAAGGACGGGATGTGCGGCAGCAGGGCTGGTTTCAGGAGGCTATGGCGCAGGTGGAGAACTTCCATTTTTCGCTGCCGCATGTGGAAAATATCTTTGATGACGGTACCTATCGCTACCGCTGGGTGGTTTCTTTGAGCCGCATGGTGGAGCTGAACCGGAGCGGAAGCACCGACGGCGGCGTGCTGCTGGTGGATATGAACTACGCGAGCATTGAGCAGGTAATGACCAGTGTGAATGAGGAAAATACAGGCGCCTATTTCTATCTGATGGATCAGGGCGGAAATCTGATATACCATCCCCGGCAGATGCAGATCGAAAGCGGCATTTATCAGGAAAATACAGAAACAGCAGCCGGCTACGAGGACGGCGATCATGAGGAGCGTTTTCAGTCCCGTCATCGTGCCGTGGTAGTGGATACCATTGGCTATACGGGCTGGAAGCTGGTGGCCGTGATTCCGGATACGGATTTCTTTTTTGGTGACGGGAATATGCGTTACTTTGTGATCATGCTGGTGGCGATTACCCTGCTGATTCTGCTGGTGATGAATCAGCTGATCTCGCTGCGGATTTCCTCTCCGCTGATGCGGCTCTCCGAGTCCATTCGGCGCATGGATACCGCCGGCATGCTGAAGGCGGTACCGGCGGCAGCGCAGGAGGTCTCCTCGATGGAGCGCGAAGGGGAATTGCGGCTGATTCCGGTGGACGACATCTATGTGGGCGGTACCACGGAGGTGATGCATCTCGGAAATACGCTTCGCACGGCTCTGGAGCAGGTGAATATTCTGATGCAGGATATCGTGGTGGAGCAGGAGGAGAAGCGAAAGTCGGAAATGGACGCGCTGCAGGCGCAGATCAATCCGCATTTCCTTTACAACACGTTGGACTCGATCGTCTGGATGATCGAGGGAGAGCATAACAGGGAAGCTGTATTCATGGTGACGCAGCTGGCCAGTCTCTTCCGTATCAGCCTGAGCCGCGGGAAATCCATCATTTCCCTGGAGCAGGAGCTGAAGCATGCGGAAAATTATATGAATATTCAGAAGGTGCGTTATAAAAATGCCTTCAGCGTGGACTTCCGGATCGATCCGGCTCTGAAGGACTGCCTCACGGTAAAGCTGGTGATTCAGCCGATTCTGGAAAATGCCATTTATTACGGCATGGAGGGAATGGATGATGACGGTGAGATCGTGATTCGGGGAGAGCTTTTGCAGCCGGAGAGCGGCGAAGCGGAGATTTTTATTCATGTAGAGGACAACGGCTTCGGCATGCCGCCGGAGGTGGTGGAACGACTGCTGTCCACGGATGAGGAGGAGAAAAAGGCGCCGAAGCACGGCTCCGGTGTGGGACTTCGCAACGTGCACCGCCGGATCCAGCTTCGTTTCGGCAGTCAGTATGGTCTGCATATCGAAAGTGAACCGGACGAGGGGACCAGAGTGACCATTCATCTGCCGGCGATCCCGTATACGGAGGAAAATCAGAAGCTGGTGGAGGCGGGACATTACCGCGGCAGAAAGGCGGCACAATGAAGACAAAGGAAAACAGATTCTTCGTGATCATGCTGGCGACCGTGATTACGGCGATTCTGCTGCTGTCGCTGGCGCGCTTTCTGAACGGCAGCGGGCAGAAAAGGTATGCGGTGTCCATTGTGGTGGAAAACAGCAGCAACAACCGCTGGACAGCCTTTCGATTGGGGGCGCAGCAGGCAGCCAGGGACGAAAACATTTCCCTGAGTGTCGTGAATACGGACAAAATTGCGTCGATCCAGCAGGAGGGAAAGCTGATCAGCCAGGAAATCACAAACGGGGCAGACGGCATCATCACAGAGCTGCGGGCCTCCGGCGGAACGGCTGAGGTGCTGGCGGAGCTCAGCCGCTCTGTGCCTGTGATTCTTCTCAACACGGAAGCGGAAACCAGCGGCAGCGTGGATGGCAGCATTGCTTATGCCGGACTGGACAACAGGGCGGTGGGGCAGGCACTGGCCGAGACAATCCTTGCGGCGGAGAAAATTCCGGCACATGAACTGCGGCTGGGCATTGTGGCCGGAAATCAGCAGCAGCAGGCAATGCAGGAACGTCTGCGGGCGGCAGAGGAATGTCTTTCAGGAGAGGATGTCCGCATCGTCTGGATGGTTTCCGGGGATGCCCAGGAGACGGAAATCAGGCAGCAGAACGGCAGTCGTCCGGCGGAGGTGATACTGGCACTGGATGACAGCAGTCTGCAGGCCGCGGTGCAGTATGTGCAGAATACCGGACGGAGGTATCTGTCGCTTTATGGCGCAGGCTGTTCGGAGGAGCTGGCGTATGCGCTGGATGCAGGATTGATTCGATGCATGCTGGTTCCTGAGGAATACAATCTGGGCTATCAGGCCATGATCAGTCTCAGCAACCGGCTGAATCACCGGGAGGGACAGATGCAGCC
>CAVAXR010000053.1:0-8672 GCA_963592375.1 Oribacterium sp.
GTCGGACACCTTGGGCAAACGTTTTGGCTGAGCAAACACGTCGCCTGTCCTTGCACCTTTTTGTTGATTGCAAAAGTAATGCGCGGCTTGCAGATTGCTCCAGTCTTCGGCAGCGGCACGGGGGGATGAATAACCAAACTCTCGCCACCTCGAAACTGGCCGAATCTCATCCACCACAAAGCTCAGCGGATGTTGTGCATCAGATGGCTCATCGTAGTGAATCGGTCCAAGTTTCCCATGGCAGATTCCGCACTCACCGCCCAAGGCTTTCAGCCGAGCCCGATGCTTCCGTCGCAATGCGCCGTTTGCATATCTTGGATTGTTCATTTCTTTCACTCTTTCCAGGATACAAGATAACACAGGGACTATAGGACATTCAAGGACATGATTTCACGGAGCTGCCGCAAAGCCTCCCCGTGCAGCCGTGTCACATGCCGGTAGCTATACCCTAGCTCCACTGCCGTCTGCTCCCAGCTGTGCAGCAAGATATACCGCTGCACCAGCACGTTATATTCCGGCCCCTCCGGTAGTTTTGCAATCAGTTCCCTGGCTGCATCCTTTGCAGCGATCAGCTGACCAATGCGCCGTGCGATTCTGTCCTTGCCGTCAGCAACCTGGATTGCCAGTGCCTCCACGCTGCCCCTTCCGCCGGAGGACTGTACAATGGGTTTCTCGTAGTCAAAACTCTGGAGGGAACTTAGGCTTTCTTCCAGCTGTGCCTGCTCCTGCTGGAGGGCTTTAATCTCCTGATCGATGTGCAGTGTACGCCGCAGAATCTCCCTCGGGTCTTTCTTATCTACGTTGTCCATTCGTTACTACCTCCCCCAAGCTTTTTTTGCGGCCCGTATAACTGGCTTGGTTTTGGCAGCCAGTATTTGATAAATGCGAACTCGCCCCACTCATTCCGAGTACCATCCCGCTCAATGGTCACGGCTCCAGCCGGTGCCTCCAAGGTCACCTCATCGGGAACATCAATGGTTTCGACTTCCGGACGCTTCAGGCCCCGGCATGGGGTCCAGGTCTGTTCGCCCGGCCGGGGCTTGCCATGATCCCGTGGCTCATGGGTCATGTAGGTTGCCTTGTCCGTCACGGCCTGATCGTCGTCCTGCCACTCTATATAAATATTAGACCCATATGTCCACAGTGCCCGGATGGTGTCGAAGTCATCCTTGCCGCCGTCGGCAGCGGACAGCACCATATGGTGATGCAGCCGGAGACTACCATCATCCTGCACCTGCTGGGTACAATATATATATAGTAGTTGCTTGCCTTTGAGCTTCCAGGCAGCACGCAGTTTCCGAATGTACTTCCGCATGATTGCACCGGCAGCTTTGCGATCCTCCGGTAGATGGTTATCATCATATGTCAATGTCACCCACCAAAAGCCGCTGGGGAAATTCAGGGCAATCAGCATTTCCAATTTGTCCGTGGATTTTGAGAGGTTAAATCTCGCCTGGGCCTCCGTGCTGATCTGCCGCCGCGGCCCGCGGGAACGTGGCTCCGGCTGCCGGGAGGGCGCAGTGTATACAACACTGCGCACCAACCGACCTGCCCGCATGGTTTTGAGCTTCTTCACCGCTTGCCCTCCTTCTTGTGAATGTCCTGAGCCCAGAACTCCTGCAACGCATGAGGCCCGTACAGCTGGAGCCTTGCGACCCGCTCCGCGTGAACTTTGGGGTTCCAGCCGCAACTGTCACATTTCTCCGGGGTGCAAACGCTGCCCCGCATGACGATCCCGCTGAGGGGGCAGATATACGCATCATCCACTTGTATCACCCGCTCCTTTTGTGGCGCCGGTCAGTTCTTCCAGCCGAGCCGCAGCATCCATGACCATTCGGTCACAATCGCAGCTGCAAATTTTTTCTCCGTTCCATTCCTCAACGAGACTATAGCGGCATCCTGCGCATACTGCATCCTCCGGTGGAACGCTGCTGCTGCACCGAAGTGCCCGGATCAGTTGTTTATCAGTTACTTCCATATTTATTCCTCCTCCGGTACCGGCATCCAGCCGCTTACAAGTTCCTGAATGGCCGGAGCGCCATCCTTGCGCATCAGCCATTCGGTGCCATCCCAGTACAGTACTCGATACTTACAGGAGTTATTGACCTTGCAGGTGTAATACCCATCCTTCGGCGGCGTCCCGGTCTGCCAGGCGCTTTCCGCGTCCGTATCTCCTGCTGCCGCCAGTTTCCGAATCGCCAACAGCGCCAGATAGTCATACACCTGGGAGTAGCTGAGAATAGCTGTCTCGTGGCCGTGTACTCCAAAGGACATTCCGCGTGGTGTACCGTCATAATCCGCGTCGTAGCTGCCACAGACACCCGAATAGCGGTAGCGGACTTTCAGTATGTCGATAGCCTCTTGTCTGCACCCAGCAGTATGGACGTCTTTGCAGAGCATAGCAGCAATACCGTCCATTTTGGACAAAATCCCATCCGTTTCTTTCCGGATCGCCTCATACTCCGCGCCCCCGTCCTTCTTACGTGTCTTGTCGTTCAGGCTCAGTTGCCGCACCGTCTCTTTCTGCTCCACCTCCGGTTTCCTTGCCAGCTGGTAGGCCTCCGAGGCATTCAGCTCCCCGGACGTCACCTTCTCCATGGCTTCCGGCACCAGATTTTCATTGACGGTATGCATCCGGCTGACCTCGTTCCGGCTGACGCCCATGGAATCGGCAATGTATTGGCTGAGTCCGCTGGGCAGCTTCCGTCCCTGGGCCTTCATCGCCAGCAGCGTTTCCCGCATAGCCTTCTCCTGCTGCAATTTGTCCGCATAACTCAGTTCCCGGGCGGTGGCGTTGGCAGTCAGCAGCGCAAATTCCTCATCCAGTGTGTCCAATTTGGACATAATGATGGATGGAATCTTGTCAAACTCCATTCCGTGGGCTTCATCCCGCAGCAGCTGATATGCTGCAAGTCTCCGATGCCCGGAAACCAGCCGGTAGTTGCGATTCTCTGTCACAACCACCCGCACCGGATCCAACAGCCCCACAATGCTGATACTCTCCGCGAGATTCCGGATCCCGGCAACCTCATAGAAGTTCTTGTCGTTTGCCTTAATCGCGTCCAGCGGGATCAGCCGGATCCGCTCTGCCTGTGGCTGTGCGGCTTCCGCAGGGCCGTGGATGGCAGCTGTGATGTCAAATGCCACTTGGAGCCACCCCCCATCCCGTGCCGTCCAGCGTCCCGTCGATGGTAACGCTGAGGAACTGGGCTACAAAATCTCTGTAATCCCGTCCGGCGCTGCTGTACCGGCTGTACTCACCCAGTGCCTGACCGTAGTAGGTGCTCTCATCGACCTTGTCGCTCCGGCGGATCATGGCCGGGTAGAGCAGGACGTTTTCGGGGAGCGCATTCTCCAGGACAACCAGCCCCTGCTTGCAAGCCTCGGAGTTGTGCCACATAGTCACCAGCACCGAGGGGAGAACCTCCCGCTCCGAGGTTGCCGCGATGATCTCAATCTGTTCCAGAATGAATTGCGTGGCCCTATACCCGAAGTAATCCACCTTAATGGGGATAATCACATCGTCGCTGCAATAGATGGCAGCCGCCGATGGGCCGCTGAATGCGGGCGGGCAGTCGATCACTACAAAATCGTATGGCCTGTCCGTCTCGCTGATGGCAGCGATAAAATCGCTGAGCCGTTTGGTACAGTCGTCCGCGCTGGTCAGCCCCAGCACGAGCATCTGGCTGCAACTGGGCACCAGGTCGAGCCCGGAATACCGGGTGGGGTAGATCATGTTTTCCGGGTACGCTTCCGCACCGGTCAGCAGGTCATAGGCCCCCGCGATATTATCCAGCTCCCAATGGTCGCCCATAGGCGTCGGCGTGCTCAGCAGCGCTGTCAGGTCTGCCTGGGGGTCCAGGTCAATGGCGAGCACGTGCATGCCGTATTCACTGGCGAGGATCTGGGCCATGTTGGCGGCGGTGATGGTCTTGCCCACGCCGCCTTTACTGTTCATGATGCTGATTACTTTTGTCTTCATTGTCGCATTTAGTCCCTTCCATATTGATTTCTTGCTGCTCAAACGGCACTGGTGTGCTGTCCGGCAGCGGTTTGTAGACGTTCGGCACCGGCGGGTTGGATTTCGTGGGGATCGGCTCGAACCGCTGGGTTTCCCCGAACCAGTTCAGTTCCAGTTGTCCCGTCCGGCCCTGTTTGTTTTTCGCAATCTTCAGCTGCCGGTGCCCGCTGAAATCGCCCTTGCTGGCGAGATACAGCAGCATGATGCTGTCTGCGTCCTGCTCGATCTGACCGGATTCCCGGAGATCGGACATCCCGATTTCTTCAGACTTCTTGTCACCCTTAAACTCGCGGCTGACCTGGCTCAGCGCGTGGACAAGGATTTTGTTCCGCTGGGCAAGGGTGTGGATTCGCATGGAGATTTTCGCAACCTCCTGCGTCCGATCTCGTGCGTCGCAAGAGATCAGCTGGAGGTAGTCGATAAAAATCACGTCATACCGGTGCGCCACTGCGTGGTGGAAGATTTCGTCCGTTGTCCAGCCGTGGGCACTCTGGATCCAGAGTTTGCGGCTCGCCAAATCCTTGCTTGCGGCAGAAATCCGGGCGTAGTCATACTCAGACAGCGTTTGCTTGTTGGTCAGCTTGTCCATGCTAGTGCTGGATGTCGCTGCCAACAGCCTCTCGAATAGCTGGTCATCGTCAGCCTCCAGCGTGTAATACCCCACCCTGTAGTTCTTCGACTGGTTGTAGGCAATCTGTAAGGCCAGTGCGGTCTTGCCTCTGCCGGGAGCCGCTCCAATGACGTTCATGCCGCCGGGACGGAGATGCACCCGGCTGTCCAGTTCAGGAATGCCGGTGAGGACATATCGCTCACCGGTCTTACACCGGTCGTAAAATCGCATGGTCAAATCCATCATGCTGCTCTCACCCTGCCGCCCATTTTGGACACAAAGCTCATTGGCCCGTTGAATCGCCGTCTGCATCTCGCTGAGGTTATCCGCCCGGGCCCCCTCCGATAGCAGTTCCCGCAGCCTTGCCATCCGGCTGCGCTCCTTGACGAGGGTTATGTACTGCCCCAGCATGGCGGTGGAGGGTGTCAGCTCCACCAGCTGGCTGAGGTAGTCCCGGTATTCCGGTCCTAATCTGGCAGCCACCAGCACCGGATCCGGGTTTTGTCCGGAAGCAAAGATCCTGGAGATTACTTCATAGGCCGCCAGCGCAGCACCGCTGAAATCCTCCTTGCTGGTGTTGCTCAGCAGCTCTGCCGCAAGACTGGGATCCACCAGGACGCAGCCAATGGCAGCATTCTGGGCTTCCAGCCACTCACTGTTTACCATTGTTCCATCCCTCCTGATCCGCCTGTCGTGGTGACTTCCTCGGCATCTTCCCAGCGGCGATTGCCGAGGAATGTGCTGGGCAGTGGAATCGCGCCACGCTGCCAGTCGTCCGTGGTCATCAGCGTCTGGATGCTGCTGAGGATCTTGTCCACCAGCTCGCCGTCCGGGTTAAGCTGTCCCCAGCGCTGGCGGGCTTTCTGCTTGTCCTTTCGCCGTTCCGGCGGGTAGGCATCCCAAAACCGCTTGAAGCTGTCTTCCAGCTCCGGCGTAAGCTCTGTCTGCTGGCAGGGCCTGCGCTTCCCGCTCTTGGGTGTTTTCCCCGGCTCTGCCCCCTGGGGGGCTATAGGGGGATTATTTATAGTTTTATTATTATTTTGGGTGACAAAATTGTCATGGTGGGGGGTGACATTTTTGTCATGGCGCTCCCCTGCTGCCCGCAGCGTGATAATACGGATGGTCTCCCCGCCCTTGTTGTCCACGTCCACCGTGATGTGGCCCCGCTGCAACAGCGGATCCAGCAGCCGCGGAATGCTCCGCGGCTGGACATGAAAATACCGCGCAAACGTTTCATTTTTTACGGTGCAACGCCCATAGTGGTTGCAGAAATTGCTAATTACACCGTACAGCAGGACAGCCCGGGGCGGCAATTCCGGATCGTAAAACACGTCCGCCGGGATTACCACCCAGTATCCAGCTTTATCTCCCATGGCGTCACCGATTACCCTTCGCTGAAAAGTCCGGGCATTGCGCTGCGGATTTCTGTCTTGGAATCAATCATGTCCCGCAGCCGATACATCAGCTGCGCCTTCTTGCTTTCGCCCAGCATGGCATCGCGGGCGCTGTCCATGGCCCATGCCAAATGGACCGACTCTCTGTTTGTGCCGCTGCCCTGTACGAGTGAATAAACACCGTCTTCCCCCAGTGCGCAGATTACTGCCAACTTCGTGGTGCGGTGCATTTCCTCTCCAGACTCCGTGTCCTTGATTGTAATTTCCAGCATTTAGTCCACTCCTTCTGTGTTTGTGCGCCCCAGGGCGGTTTCACCGTCGCCCCAGGGCTATGAAATTGTGATGGAGCATCCCTGCTCCATCAGACCGTGGTATGTCGGGGCCCACAGCCTGAGGCAGCAGGATTACTCCTGGCGTATGAGATTGATGCCATAGATCTGTTCCAGTCGTTCCGCCATGGGCAGGCTGATCCGTCCGGTCTTCTTCCAGCGGGCAACAACTCCCGTAGAGACGCCGGTCTCCTTGCTGATCCCGTACAGCCCGCCGCGATCCTCCAGCAGCGCCCGAAACAGGCCCATGTCGATATCTGCCCCTTTCCTGGACATCTTGACCGGCTCCGGCACATAGCAGCACGGAGGGTAGTTCCCGCCCGGCTTGTGCGGCCTGGGGGCCGTTGTGTCCACGATCGTCGGTTCGGGCTTTGGCTTGGCCTTTGGTTTCGGCGGCGGGTCCAACCCTAGCTTGATCCTCACATGGCGCTCGCAGGGGTCAATCATACCCTGCCGAATTGCCGGGTTGCCTTTGAGAAATTTTGGACAGCCGGGGCCGCCAGGGTGCCCGCGCCCGTGGTCATTGCACAGGTGATACTCGCACCCAACCAGGCCGCAGCTCAGGCAAAAATGCCAGACGCACTTCCGACAGAACTTAGCTTCCTGCCGATTCTTCTCAAAGCTTTCGCTTTTGCTCATGCGATCCCCTCTTTCTTGGGCGGCAGCAGCCATGGCCGACCTGCTGCCGCCCATCTGATAGGAAGGATACACCGGTGGCACACCGGTTGGGCATGATAACGCTCATGCGGGCGGCTGTCTTTCCAGCAGTCAGGCGCTTAGACCGGTTATGGAGATATATTAGAGTCCGCAGACTCCCGCAGACGTCCTCTGCGGAAAAGAAGAGAATACGCAGAGGACGCCCAAACAAGAAGGAAGTTCGGGCGCAGCTAGACGGTTCTGCGCCTGCGGCAGCCTGCGGACAAGCTGGTCACCGACGCAGGCTGCCGCACATATACCGCGCCAGAAACACCTTGTTGACCGTTGCGTCCACGATGGGCACGCCAGCCTTGCCCAGCCGATTCATAACCGTTTCGTACTTGCTGACCCCCAGCACCGCCCCGCACTCTTTGATGCGCAGCATATCATGATCCGGGTACCGCTCGTTGAGCAGCTCCAGAATATCCCGGTACCCGTCCTTTTCTCTGGGCATTATGCTCCCTCCTTCTGTTCAGCCGGCTCTTTTTGCGCTTCCAGCCGTCCGTGGACTTCGCCGCAGGCATATCCCTGTTCCACGGGGGACATCTGTCTCCAGAGCTGTCCAAGGGCTTCAAGAGCCGCAATCGCGTCCGGCGATAATTTAATCGTGTCCATATGTGCCTCCTTTTCCCATATTGATAAAATACTTGTTTCGTGCTAGAATGAATTCATGCCGTCGGGCATGGGAAGGAGCTGGTCGTTGTGACCAAACTTTTGACTTTGCCCGCTCCCTTAACTTAGGTCGCAATGGTGGGCAGCCAAAGCACCTAAAACTGGCGTAAAATGTAGGATTCCGGCATAGCGTAGCACGCAACCGGTGCGTTAAACCGGGTCGAGTCGGTGTCTCGTAAACCACCGCACTATGCTTGGGCCTCCTTGGTCGTGTCAGCAGTAGGGCATTTGCAGATTCGGGACTGCAAAAGTGATGCGGTGCTTCAAGAAGTCTGCGGCAAAATCACAGACGGCGAAAGCCTGCAAAGTACATAGGGTAAACAAACTCGGACAGGAGCTGGTGGGGATTTTGCCCCTGCCAGCTTTTTGTCGTCATTTGCTGCTCCTTCCCATGTCCGGCGGCATGAAGGTGTATCATGTCCGTTTTGCGGCTTAAAGCCCGAGAAGCTTTACGAAAAGTACAAAGAAGCCTACGACAAGATCAGCCAGTGCCGCCAGCAGGATCAGGCGAATCAGACCGTCAAAGGCGAGTGATCTGCTGATCTTCACCATCTGGTTGGACGTTTGATCCACGCCGAACTCATGGAGCATCCGCTCCGACTCCTTCGCCAGCAGCTCCATCTGTTGACGGAGGAGTTCCTTCTCTTTCTTCCGCATCCCCTCACCCCCTCTTTCTGAATATCGTCTTTATGGTGTCGATAATCGAATCTTGTGCCTATAGTATATGTCGATAAACGAATCTTGTCAAGCGGTTTTTCAAAATAATTTTATAAATAATTCGATAATCGACATTGAAAAACGATTGTCGGCATGTTATACTGTCTGTGCTAGGAGGTGAGAAACACGAACACAATAAACGAACGCTGGCGTGAGGCACGCCAAGCGCTTGGACGCAAGCAAAGCGAATTGTCTGATTTGTTGGGAATCGCCAGGTCTACACTGTCCGGGTA
>CAVAXR010000054.1:0-8657 GCA_963592375.1 Oribacterium sp.
ACACTTGAGAATATGCCGGGCGGATACCATCGGTGTGCGGCGGAGGAAGGCTATCCTTTTCTCTATGTCAGTGACCGCTTCTGTGAAATGTTCGGTTGGACAAGAGAAGAGATCCGGACGGAATTTGACAATAAATTCGTCAACATGATTCATCCGGAGGATGCCGGGACAACGGAAGAATATGTGGAGCTGTTGAACAGATGCAGCAATCAGGATGTTGTTGATGTCATATACCGCATGCGGGGAAAGTATGGATATATCTGGGTATCGGATGCTACCTCTATGGTAACGGTGGGAGGTCAGAAGTTCTATCAGGGAACGCTCACAGATATCAGCGGCTTTGTCGAGGACCGAAAAAAACAGGAAAAGCTTCTTCGGGAACAGCTGGGGATCTTCAACATCCTGGCAAGAAATTTCAAGAATGTCTACAGAGTGAATCTGAAAACCGGCAGAGCCAGACTGCTGAAGCTGGAAACGAAGTATATTGCGATTCCGCAGATGGATGAAAATCAGGAATTTTCCTATGATGAGCTTATTCTGCCGTGGATCGACTCTCTGGTTCATCCGGATGACCGGGAGGCACTGCGGCATGCATTAAGCATTCAGAATCTGGAAAAGCAGCTTTCTGAGCATGATGAGTTTGTGGGGAACTATCGCAGTATCGCCACGAAGGGCATTCACTATTACCAGTACCATGCCAGCAGGATGGATGATGTTAAGGACACGGTTGTTCTCGGATTTCAGAATGTGGATGCAATCGTAAAAGAGCATGAGATACAGGAACAGGCATTGATTGCGGCGAGAGACAGTGCGGACAGGGCAAATGCGGCAAAGACGGAATTTTTGCTTCGTATGTCGCACGATATTCGTACGCCGATCAACGGCATTATGGGAATGCTGGATATAGCGGATAAATTTTCGGATGACAATCATAAACAGGCGGAGTGCAGAGCAAAGATCAGAGACGCCTCGAAAATTCTGCTGGATCTCATCAATGAAGTTCTGGATATGAGCAAGCTGGAATCGGGCGAAATTTTGATGGAGCATATCCCCTTCGATTTGGTCAGCGTGTCGGCGGAGGTGTTCTATGCCGTTAAGAAGCAGGCAGATGACAGGGATATTCAGATCATCGAAGAGGACTGCAGCGCGCAGTTTGTGAGGCTTATCGGCAGTCCGCTTCATTTGAAGCGCCTGATGATGAATATCATCGGGAATGCCGTTAAGTATAATAAGGATCACGGGAAAATTTACATTACCTGCAGAGAATTTGCCTGCGACGGGGATAGGGTGAAGCTGGAATTCAAGTGCCGTGATACCGGGATCGGCATGAGTCCGGAGTTTCTGGAGCATGTATTTGAGCCGTTTACGCAGGAAAACACGACGGTCAGAACGAAGTATGCAGGCACCGGGCTCGGTATGTCCATTGCGAAGAGCCTTGTGGATAAGATGGGCGGCACGATTACGGTAGAGAGCGTCAAGGGAGAAGGCACTGTCTTTGATGTTGTGATTCCGTTTGAGGTGGACAAGGCTGTACCGGAGAACGATCAGGCTGCATCTGAAACAGCACGGGATTCCATCCGGGGAATGCGGATTCTGCTGGCAGAGGACAATGAGCTGAACATGGAAATTGCCAGGTTCCTTTTGGAGGAAGAGGGGGCAGTGGTGACGGAGGCCTGGAACGGCAAGGAGGCCCTGGACATCTTTATGGCAGCTCCGGCAGAGGATATTGATATTATTCTCATGGATATTATGATGCCGGTTATGGATGGCTACGAGGCAACGAGAAGGATCCGGGAATCGGATAAAGCCAATGCCGGGACGATTCCCATCGTTGCGATGACTGCGAATGCATTTGCAGAGGATAAAATTGCAGCCCTGAATGCCGGTATGGATGAGCATGTCGCAAAGCCGCTGGATACAGGGAAGGTGATAGAGACGGTGGCAAGGCTTGTAACGGCGTACCGGAAAAGGAAATAAAAGAGCGATCCGGGGACTCCCGGACCGCTTTTTCTTTACCCGACGGGCATGGTGCAGGCTTCAGTGCCGGACCTCCGTGATGGTGCCGCCGCCGACAACATTTTCCCCGTCATACAGAACGACTGCCTGACCGATGGCCACGGCGCGCTCGGGATTTTCAAAGGCAACAAGCACCCGGCCGTCTGGGAGACACTCCGCGAGGGCGGGGGCTTCCTTGGCCTTATAGCGGGTTTTGGCGGTGACCTTCACCGGCGCTGAAGGCATTTCCATACTGATCCAGTTGAAGTTTTCCGCGATCAGCTGCCGGGAATAGAGTGCGGCGCCCTCGGTCAGAATCACCTGATTCCGCTCCATGTCCTTCGCGGCCACATACATGGGAGCCGGGAGTGCGAGGCCGAGGCCCTTCCGCTGACCGATGGTATAGCGGATGATGCCGCGATGCTGTCCGAGTACCCGGCCGCTTTCGTCCACGAAGTCCCCGGGCGGGAAGCTTTTTCCGGTATAGTGCTCGATGAAATCCCCGTAATCGCCGTTCACGACGAAGCAGATGTCCTGGGAGTCGTGCTTCCGTGCGTTCATAAAGCCGTGCTTTTCGGCCAGCGCGCGCACCTCCTCCTTGCTTTCGTAGCTTCCGAGCGGGAAGGCGGTATGGGCGAGCTGCTCCTGGTTCAGGAAGTAGAGGACGTAGCTCTGGTCCTTCTGCAGGTTCCGTGCCTTCTTCAGAAGCCAGCGGCCGGTTTCGGGATCCTGCTCGATCCGGGCATAGTGTCCGGTCACGATAAGGTCGCAGTCCAGCGCCTCGGCGCGGTGATAGAGCCGTTCGTGCTTCATATAGCGGTTGCAGTCGATGCAGGGATTCGGGGTGCCGCCGGCTTCGTAGGTCCGGACGAAGCGCTGGATCACCTGCTTGTCAAAATCGTCCGTGAAGTTGAACACATAGTAGGGCATATCCAGTGCTGCAGCCACCTGGCGCGCATCCTCGGTGTCCTCGAGCGTGCAGCAGGTATTGGCCCGGCAGACGCCGACGCCTTCATTATCATAAAGCTTCATGGTGACGCCGATGCAGTCGAAGCCGGCCTCCTTCATGAGCGCCGCAGCCACCGAGCTGTCCACGCCGCCGCTCATTGCGATCAATGCTTTTCTTGCCATATTCTGTCTTTCCTCCATGCCGCGCTGACGGTGCTGCGTCGATGCACTGCCTTTTCGCGGCATATGAATCTATTGCAAATCTGTCCTTCAGTGTAGCATGAGAGCGCCTGCGGAATCAAGAAGTGCGGCGGGCTTGCTTGTATTAGCGGGCGCGGTGTGTTAGAATCTGTCTCACAATCCAAAAGTATGCAGAAATCGGAGAATATAGAATCATGAAGGTATTTGTAACGGGTGTGGCCGGACAGCTGGGCCACGATGTGATGAATGAGCTGCACAAAAGAGGACATGAGGGGATCGGAACGGATCTGCTGCCGGTGTACAGCGGCATTCAGGACGGCTCGGCGGTATGCAGCATGCCCTATGTTTCGCTGGACATCACGGATGCAGAGGCAGTGGCCCGGACCGTGGCAGAGCTGCAGCCGGAGGTGATCGTGCACTGTGCCGCCTGGACGGCCGTGGATCTCGCCGAGGATGCGGATAAGCAGGAGAAGGTGGAGCGGATCAATGCCTTCGGTACCCGCTGCCTGGCGGAGGCCGCAAAGCAGGCGGGCGCGAAGTTCGTGTATATCAGCACCGACTATGTCTTCAACGGACAGGGAACAGAGCCCTGGCAGCCGGACTGTAAGGAGTATGCACCGCTGAATGTGTACGGCAAAACGAAGCTTGCCGGCGAGCAGGCGGTCAGCGGGCTGCTGGAGAAGTACTTTATCGTCCGGATCGCCTGGGTATTCGGCCTGAACGGCAAAAACTTCATTAAGA
The DNA here is from genome assembly GCA_963592375.1 of Oribacterium sp. GTDB lineage: Bacteria > Bacillota > Clostridia > Lachnospirales > Lachnospiraceae > Oribacterium. The sequence continues at coordinate 3,886 of CAVAXR010000054.1, forward strand.
CCATGCTGAATGTGGGAAAGACCCACGATACGGTACGGGTGGTGAACGATCAGGTGGGCACGCCGACCTACACGCTGGATCTGGCAAGGCTGCTCGCTGATATGATCGAGACCGAAAAGTACGGCTATTACCATGCGACGAACGAGGGCGGCTACATCAGCTGGTATGATTTCACAAAGGAAATTTACCGGCAGGCAGGCCTGAAAACGGAGGTGCTTCCGGTGACGACCGCGGAATACGGTCTCAGCAAGGCGGCACGTCCCTACAATTCCCGTCTGGACAAGTCGAAGCTTGCGGAAATGGGCTTCACGCCGCTGCCGGACTGGCAGGATGCCCTGCACCGGTACCTTGCGGCACTGGGCGAGCTGCCGGAGGCATGAGACTAAGCGGATTTGCGGGGGGATTTGCTCCTTTGCGGATCCGGCGGGGGAAACGCTTTCATCAGTGTTTTCCTGAACAAGTTTAAGATCACAAAAAAAGGAAATAACAGATATATGGGTAAGTATTTTGGAACGGATGGCTACCGCGGAGAGGCAAATGTTGTGCTCACCGCAGACAGTGCCTTCCGTGTAGGTAAGTTTCTGGGCTGGTATTATCAGAAAAAGCTGAAGGAGGGCGAGCGCTGCCGCATTGTCATCGGCAAGGACACCCGCCGCTCCAGCTATATGTTCGAGTATGCCATTGCGGCGGGCATCACCGCGGCAGGGGCGGATGCCTACCTCATGCACGTGACCACAACGCCTTCCGTGAGCTATATCGTGCGCTCGGAGGATTTTAACTGCGGCGTCATGATCTCGGCATCCCACAATCCCTATTACGACAACGGCATCAAGGTCATCAACGAGAACGGCGAGAAGCTGAGTGATGACGTGATCGCAGAGATCGAGGATTATCTGGACGGCAGAACCCCGGAGGTGCCGCTGGCCAGCCGGGATCATATCGGACGGACAGTGGACTTTGCGGCCGGCAGAAACCGCTATATCGGGTACCTTATCTCCCTGGCGACCAAGTCCTTTAAGGGCATGAAGGTGGCGCTGGACTGCTCCAACGGCTCGGCCAGCTCCTGCGCAAAGGCAGTATTTGATGCTCTGGGCGCGGATACGCATGTGATCAATAACGAGCCGAATGGTCTGAACATCAATCTGAACTGCGGCTCCACCCATATTGAGAGTCTGCAGAGGTACGTGGTTTCCGAGGGCTGTGATCTGGGCTTCGCCTATGACGGCGACGCGGACCGCTGCCTTGCAGTGGATCACGAGGGAAATCTGGTGGACGGTGACCAGATCATGTATGTCTGCGGCTGCTACATGAAGGAACGCGGCAAGCTGCAGGACGACACGATCGTAACCACGGTGATGTCCAACTTCGGTCTGTACAAGGCGCTGGACGAGGCCGGCATCCGTTACGAGAAGACCAAGGTGGGTGACCGCTTCGTCTATGAGAACATGTCGGAGCATGATTATTCTCTGGGCGGCGAGCAGTCCGGACATATCATTTTCCTTAGGAACGCCACCACCGGCGACGGCATCCTGACCTCCATCAAGGTAATGGAGACGGTGCTGGGAAAGAAGAAGAGTCTGAAGGCGCTCTGTCAGGGCTTCACGGTCTATCCGCAGGTGCTGAAGAATGTGCGGGTACAGGACAAGGAGCTGGCCCAGCAGGATCCGGCTGTGCTGGCAGAGGTGCAGAAGGTGGCAGAGAAGCTTGGCAATGACGGCCGTATCCTGCTGCGTGCCTCCGGCACAGAGCCGCTGGTGCGTGTGATGGTGGAGGCCTCCAGTGATGCACTCTGCGAAGCATGTGTGGATCAGGTGATCGCTGTCATGCGGCAGCAGGGTCTGGTGCTGGAGGGCTGAGAAATGCGGCGCCCGCCGACATTTCCCTGATAGGAACAGAAGGAAGCCATCGAAGCAGAGAAAGTCTGCTATAAAGATCGGATATAATAGAAACGCTTTTTTTAGGTTATACTAAGAGACAGAAAAAGCGAAAAGTACACTCAAGGACGAGAAGGAGATAAAGCTATGCTGAATTATCAGAGATACCGGAAATTCCCGGCATTCCGCTACCCGGAGAGAAGCTGGACGGACAAGGAGATCACCAAGGCACCTATCTGGTGCTCGGTTGACCTTCGTGACGGCAACCAGGCGCTGGTGGATCCCATGACCGTAGAGGAGAAGATCGAATTCTTCAATATGCTGGTGAAGCTGGGCTTCAAGGAGATCGAGGTTGGTTTCCCGGCTGCAAGCCAGATCGAGTATGACTTCCTGAGAAACCTGATCGAGCGGAAGCTGATTCCGGATGACGTGACGGTTCAGGTGCTGGTGCAGTGCCGTGAGCAGCTGCTGGAGAGAACCTTTGAGTGTCTGCAGGGTCTGGACAAGGCCATTGTGCATATTTACAACTCCACCTCCGTGCTGCAGAGAGATGTGGTTTTCGGAAAGTCCAAGGAGGAGATCATCGACATTGCCCTGACCGGCACACAGCTTGTCAAGAAGTATGCGAAGGACTTCAAGGGCGAGATTCGCCTGGAGTACTCTCCGGAGAGCTTCACCGGCACAGAGATGGACTATGCGGCAGAGATCTGCAACGCAGTGATCGACGCCTGGGGCGCAGCGCCCGGACGCGAGGTGATCATTAACCTGCCGTCTACCGTGGAGATGGATACGCCGAATGTCTATGCAGATCAGATCGAGTACATGTCCAACAGCCTGCACTGCCGTGAGTCTGTGGTGGTTTCCGTGCATCCGCACAACGACAGAGGCGAGGGTGTGGCCGCCGCGGAGCTGGCAATGCTGGCCGGTGCGGACAGAGTCGAGGGAACCCTTTTCGGAAACGGTGAGAGAACCGGAAATGTGGACCTTCTGGTGCTGGCCTACAACATGTTCTCCCAGGGCGTGAATCCGGAGCTGAATATTGAAAACATCCGGGAAATCCAGGAGGTTTACGAGCGCTGCACCAAGATGCAGATCCCGCCGAGACAGCCTTATGCAGGAAAGCTGGTATTCACGGCTTTCTCCGGCTCACATCAGGATGCCATCAACAAGGGTGTGCAGGCGATGCAGGACAGACAGGCGAAGTACTGGGAGGTACCGTATCTGCCCATCGATCCGGCAGATATCGGCAGAGAGTACGAGCCCATCGTGCGGATCAATTCCCAGTCCGGCAAGGGCGGCGTAGCCTTCATCCTGGGCTCCCAGTTCGGCTACAAGCTGCCGAAGGGCATGCAGAGAGAGTTTGCGGATTATATCCAGACCATCTCCGAGAAGCAGGGTGAGGTTTCCCCGATGCAGATCTTCGATGTGTTCCAGGCAGAGTACGTGGAGACCAAGGAGCCGATGCACTTCAAGAATATCCGCAGCACCGATACCGAGAACGGCGACGACAGCTACACCACACTGGTCAATGTCAGCTACCTCAACAACGGCGAGCTCCGCAGCTTCAGCGGCGTCGGAAACGGCCCGATCGATGCGGTACAGGCCGGCCTCGATCAGGAGCTGGGCATCGAGATCAAGGTGCTGGACTATTCCGAGCATGCCCTGACCTCCGGCTCCGGCGCGAAGGCAGTCAGCTACATTCATCTTCTGGACGAGAAGAGCGGCAGAACCTCTTACGGTGTAGGTGTGTCCGCCAACATTACCCGTTCCTCCATCCGCGCGATCTTCAGTGCGGTGAACCGGATGTTCTATCCGAAGGAGGCAGAGGAGGCCGGCAGACGCCGTGTGCTGGAGAGCAAGGGCAGCGCAGCCGGCGAGAGCGCATCACTTTTTGAGAATTCCTGAGGAGTACTGAGCTGATCAGTGCTTCCTCATCATCGCTGCGAAGCATGCAGCAGGACGGCGGTCAGACCCGGGCGGTCCGGCCCCGTCTCCGAAAGGAAAGCATTTGAATATCGTATATGCATCGAATGATGGATACTGTCAGCATATGGCAGTCTCCATCTTTTCGCTTATAGAACACAATCGAGAGGAGCACCTGCATTTTCATATCCTGTCCGACGGGATTTCGCCGGAAAATCAGGAGAAGCTGCGGCAGCTGGTGCGGGGAAAGGATCGGACGCTTAGCTTTTATGAGCTCGGTGATCTGAGGGAAATGCTGGCGGCGCGCGTATACGGGCTGGACACGGGACGTTTTCAGATCACGACGCTGGCGCGGCTCCTGATGGGAAGCATCCTGCCGGAGACCGTGACGAAGGCCCTGTATCTGGATGCGGATACGGTGGTGCTGCGGTCTCTGCACGGGCTTTACAAGGTGCATCTCGGAAACCGGCTTGCGGCCATGGCGCCGGAGCCGACCATTTATAAGGAAGTGAAGCAGCTGCTGGGATTTTCGGAAAGGGCGGCTTACTACAATGCCGGCGTGATCCTGATGAATCTGTCGGGCTGGCGGGAGCAGGAGATGGAGGAGAACTGCTTTGCGTACTATAACCGGATGGGCGGAAAGCTTCCCTTCAACGATCAGGACATTCTGAACTATGTGCTGCGGGGGCAGATCGTGCGTCTTCCCCAGCGCTACAATTTTTTCAGCAACTATTATTACTTCCGTTACGAGACACTCTGCGGCATGGCGCCCTGGTATGAGAAGGGCGAATCGAATGAAAGCTTTTTTGTGGCGAAGCATCATCCGGTTGTGGTGCACTACGCAGGTGCGGAACGGCCGTGGATTGCCGGAAACCACAATCATTACCGCCGGGCGTATCAGCTCTATCTCCGGCAGACGCCCTTTGCCGGTGCGAAGGGGCAGAAGGGACAGCGACTGTATATGCAGCTCTATCA
>CAVAXR010000055.1:0-8635 GCA_963592375.1 Oribacterium sp.
AACCGCCACATCGCGCATCGCGAAGCGATGTAGCGATGCGGTGCTAAACAGTTACCATCATTTTTACTCGTCATCCAGCTTCAGAACGCTCATGAAGGCGCTCTGCGGGATTTCCACATTTCCGAACTGCCGCATTCGGCGCTTTCCTTCCTTCTGCTTCTCCAGCAGCTTCTTCTTTCTGGAAACGTCACCGCCGTAGCACTTCGCGAGCACATCCTTCCGGAGGGCCTTAATGGTTTCCCTCGCCATGATGTGTCCGCCGATGGCTGCCTGAATGGGAATCTCAAAGAGCTGACGCGGAATCTCCTTCTTCAGCTTCTCACACATTTTCTTTCCCCGCTCATAGGCAGAGTCCGCATGGACAATGAAGGAAAGCGCATCGATCTGCTGCTTGTTCACAAGGATGTCCAGCTTCACCATCTTACTGGTCTGGTAGCCCTTCAGATCATAGTCAAAGCTTGCATAGCCGCGGCTTCTGGACTTCAGGGCATCGAAGAAGTCATAAATGATTTCATTCAGCGGCAGATCGTACTTGAGAATCGCCCGGGTAGCCTCGATATATTCCGTGCTCTTGTAAACACCGCGGCGCTCCTGGCAGAGCGTCATGATGGAGCCCAGATACTCGGAGGTCACCATGATTTCGGCCTCCACAATCGGCTCCTCGATATGGTCGATCTCTGCCGGATCCGGCAGATTCGAGGGATTCGTCAGCTCCATCATGGTACCGTCTGTTTTGTAAATATGATACACCACCGACGGCGCGGTCGTTACAAGATCCAGATCATACTCCCGCTCCAGACGCTCCTGCACCACATCAAGATGCAGCAGTCCCAGGAAGCCGCAGCGGAAGCCGAAGCCCAGTGCCGCCGACGTTTCCGGCTCGTAATTCAGCGCCGCATCATTCAGCTGCAGCTTCTCCAGCGCATCCCGGAGATCCGGATACTTCGTGGAATCCGCCGGATAAATGCCGCAGAAAACCATGCTCTGCACCTTCTTATAGCCGGGCAGCGGTGCCGCGGCCGGATTCTCTGCATCGGTCACGGTATCGCCCACACGCGTATCCCGGATGTTCTTGATGGAGGCCGTAATGTAGCCCACCATGCCGGCAGACAGCTCCTCGCAGGGAATGAACTGTCCCGGTGCAAAATAGCCCACCTCGGTCACGCCGAATTCCGCGCCGGTGGCCATCATGCGGATCTGACTTCCCTTCCGCACGCATCCCTCCTGTACCCGGCAGAAAATAATGACGCCGCGATAGGAATCATACAGCGAGTCAAAGATCAGCGCCTGCAGCGGACTCTCCTTTGAACCGACCGGTGCCGGCAGCTTCTGCACAATGGCCTCCAGCACATCCTCCACATTGAGGCCTGTCTTTGCCGAAATCCGCGGCGCATCCATCGCCTCAATACCGATCACATCCTCAATCTCCTGCGCCGTTCCGTCAGGATTCGCAGACGGCAGGTCAATCTTGTTGATAACCGGCAGGATCTCCAGATCGTGATCCAGCGCGAGATAGGTATTTGCCAGCGTCTGCGCCTGAATTCCCTGGGTGCAGTCCACCACAAGGATCGCACCGTCGCAGGCCGCCAGTGCCCGGGAAACCTCGTAGTTAAAGTCCACATGTCCCGGGGTGTCAATCAGGTTGAAGATATATTCCTCTCCATCCTTCGCCTTGTAGATAATGCGGGTGGTCTGCGACTTGATGGTAATGCCTCTCTCCCGCTCAATATCCATATTGTCCAGCACCTGCGACTGCATTTCCCGCTCGGTCAGCGTGCCGGTCAGCTCGATGATCCGGTCCGCCAGCGTGGACTTGCCGTGGTCAATGTGGGCAATGATACAAAAATTTCTGATTTTGCTCTGATCGATTTCTGTCTTTTCCATTCGTACTCCATAATTCTCACTGATTTATGCAGGCCTAATCATAACATGGCTTTTCCCATTTTTCCACAACGACTCATCCCTCCGGCACGTATTTCCGTGCTTTCCGGCGGATTTTTGTGCGATTTTCCATCGGAATTTTTCTTGACAAGGGCACCGCCTTTATATATGATAAGTAAGCATGTTTTCAAACTGTCCGTGTCCAGGTTTTTGAAAACACCTGAAGAAATAGAAGGGACACAGTCCCAGACAAACACTCTATATTATAGGAAGGTGGCATCATTATGGCAAACATTAAGTCCGCAAAGAAGAGAATTTTGGTTGCAGCAGACAGAAACGCACGCAATAAGGCAATCCGTTCTGAGGTTAAGACCTACATCAAGAAGGTTTATGCTGCTGTTGAGTCCGGAGACAAGGAAGCTGCTCAGGCTGCTCTGAAGACTGCTCAGAAGAAGATCTGCATGGCACACAGCAAGGGCATCTACAAGGCAAACAACGCATCCCGTAAGGTTGCACACATCTCCAAGGCTGTATCTGATATGCAGTAATTCCTGATTCCGTCGGGATTTATAAAGAATTTTTATCCTCTCCGTTTTCGCCTGACGGAGGGGATTTTTATTTGTCATCTCCCGCACAGACTTCTTGCTTTTCCCTGTCTTCTCTGTTATATTTAAATTAATTTTACTCTAATGTTTTCGGCATAAGTTTCGATTTTTAATTCAGCTTTCTCTTTACGCCGGCAGCTTCTCTGCTGCAGCACCGCCGACATTTCCCTCTCATCCCAAAGGAGTCTCTCCGTGAATTATCGCCGTCCGCTCTTCTGGCTGGCCGTCGTCTGCATTCTCTCCACGCTCATCGCAGCCCCCGAGGCCGGCCGCTTTCTTCGCTGTACCGCCGCCTGCCTTTTGCTCTGCTTCTTTGCCGGAAGCCTCGCTCAAAGGCGTCTTTCCGCGCTTCCGGCTGTCCTGCTGCTTCTCGGCTGCGCATTCTTCGGTCTGCACTTCCGGCTGATCCGCCGGGAGCTTCTCTCGTCCCGGGAACGCATTGCCGCCTTTTCTGAGCTGCAGACGAAGCTCGAGGGCACAGTCACAGAATATCACTATACAAAGGAGCAGAGCCGCATCCGTCTGCAGGATGCCCGACTCTCCAGTGCCTTCGGCGCATTGGAGACTCTGCCCGCCGATGCGCCGGAAGCGCTCCGGGCACGCTATCAGCAGCCGGTCGGTGATGTCATGGTTTATCTCTCTGCCCCCGTCTCCGTCTATCCCGGCCAGATCATTTCTGCTTACGGCGAAATGGCGCCCTCTGCCCCTCCCTCTAATGAAGGCGAATTCGACTATCCGCTCTATGCCGCAGGGCTCGGACTCAGCGGCTCCATGTACGGCGACCGCGTGGAAGTCACCGGCGGCGAGGCGCTTCCCTATCAGGTGCTCATCCAGAATACCCGTGAAAAAATCCAGCATATTCTGGAAGGGCTGGCGCCGCCGCAGGATGCCGGTGTGCTGCAGGCACTGCTGCTCGGTGACAAGTCGGCGCTCGACGAGGAGATTCAGACCCTCTATCAGGAAAATGGCATTGCACACATTCTGGCCGTGTCCGGACTTCATCTCTCCATTCTGGGCATGGGCTTCTATCGGCTGCTCCGAAGGCTCCGTCTAAGCCATACGCCGGCCGGGCTTTTCTCCGCTGTTCTGATTCTCGGCTACGGCATTCTGACCGGCTGCTCCGGCTCCGCGCTGCGGGCCGTGATCATGCTCCTCATCCAGTTTCTCTCCCGCTCCCTGGGCCGCACCTATGATATGCTCTCCGCGCTCTCCGCCGCCTGTCTGCTGCTCCTGCTGCATCGCCCTTACCTTCTCTTCAGCGCCGGCTTCCAGCTGAGCTTCGGCGCCGTATTCTCCCTCGGACTCGTCAGCGAACTGCCGCTGCCCGCAAATCCTGTTTTCTCCGGTCTGCTGCAGTCTCTCTTTCTGCAGCTCTTCACGCTTCCGATTCTGCTGTATCACTATTTTCAGCTGCCTGTATACAGCATTCTTCTGAATCTGCTCGTGCTGCCGCTCCTGAGCTTCCTGGTCTATGCCGCCCTGCTCGCCGTCTGCAGCAGCTTCTTCGCCATGCCGCTGGCGCTGATCTCCATCGGCGCTGCCCACGGCATTCTCCGCTTCTATACGCTGCTCTGCACACTGGCCGCACAGCTTCCCGGTGCCCGCTTCCTGCCGGGACGGCCGAAGCTGCCGGCCATCCTCTGCTATTATCTCCTCTTCTTCCTGTTCTGCGGGCTTCTCGTGCGGCGGCAGAGAATCCTTGCTGCAGACAGTGCACAGACGTGCCCGGGATTCTCTCAGCCGAAGTCCCGGCCCGCACAGGCGCAGCAGGGATTGCCCGGCGGCAATCCGGAACCGCTGCGGCACAGTGAGAACCGCCTCAGGCCCGCAGCTGTCAGAACGCTGCCGCTGCCGCTCGTGCTGCTTCCCTTGCTGCCCGCTCTCTTTATGCTGCCGCCGCGGGCTCCGAAGCATCTCACGGTCACGGCACTGGATGTCGGTCAGGGCGACGGCTTCGTACTCCGGCAGGGCAGCTCCGTCATTACCATTGACATGGGCTCCACCTCCTCCGGAAGTCTCGGAAAAAACGTCTGTCTGCCCTATCTTAAGTCCCAGGGCATCGCCTGCATTGACCTCGCGGTTCTTTCCCACAGCGATCAGGATCACATCAGCGGCCTTCTTTATCTGCTGACGGAAACCGAAGATATTTCCATCGGGAGGATACTGCTGCCCGCTGCCGCAGAGACCGACAGCCGCTACGATGATCTGCGCGAAGCCGCCGGGGCACGTTCCATTCCGTTTTCCTATATACAGGCCGGCGATGTCCTGTCCCTCGGCGATTTCTCTCTCCTCTGTCTTTATCCGGAAAATGCAGACTACATCGAGGATGCCAACAGTCACTCAGCGGTGCTTCTCCTCAGCACAGACAATTTCCGCATGCTCTTCACCGGCGATCTGCCCGTGGAGCAGGAGCCGCCGGTGCTGGAAAATCTTCTTCTCTATACCGGCGAATACCCGGACATTGACATTCTGAAGGCCGGCCACCACGGCAGCCATACCAGCAGCTCCGCGGAAATGCTTTCTGCCCTCAAGCCGGAATATGCTCTGCTCTCCTACGGTGAGGGCAACCGCTACGGTCATCCGCATCAGCAGACTCTCGAAAAGCTTTCACAGCGCGGGATCACCCGGCTCGACACCGCCCTGCACGGCGAAATTCAGATCCGAACGGATAAAGAAGGGTACAAAATAGCATTCCCGATGACGCAGTAAAGAAATGCTTTCATCAACATTTCCCTAACTAATCATAAAAGCGCCTTCCCAATCACGGGAAGACGCTTTTCACTTTCTTTTTCGTATTTTTCCTGGCTGCAGGCTCAGTCCATCAGCTCCTTCGGCCGCTCAATGACCGCACCGCCGAGACCGTTCTGTCCCACATGGCAGGAAATCAGCAGGGACAGCGGATCCACTACGATCTCCGGATTCAGGCGGTTCGGAAATTCCGCCGCCAGCTCCTCTGCAAACTTCTCTGCCACCTCTCTGTTGTCTGTATAGGCCACCGCCACATAACAGTTCTTCATTTCCGGATCGCTGTGCTTCTCCGCAAGGTCGGCCTTCAGCCCGGCAATGATGGACTCCTTCATTTGCTTTGTGGTACGGACCTTCGTGTAGGAATCCAGCTTGCCGCCCTTCACAATCGAAAGCACCGGTTTGATATGCAGAAGGGTTCCCACAGCTGCTGCCACCGGTTTGATCCGTCCGCCCTTCTTCAGGTACTTCAGGGTATCCACACCGAGGAAAATGGTGTTGGCCGCCGCATCCCGGTTCAGGATGTCACGGATCTCCGCGCCGCCGTAGCCCTTTTCCGCCAGCTCCTTCGCAAAAATGCACTGCTGCCGCTGCACTACGGACACGCCGCGGCTGTCCGCCACAAAAACCCGTCCTTCGTACTTGTCGTCCTGCGAAAGCATGATGGCTGTCTGCGTGCTGCCGGACAGACCGGAGGTCAGCGGCACATGTACCACAGCATCATTTTCCTCCAGAAGCGCATCCCAGACCTTCATCACATCCTCCAGAGAAGGCTGAGATGTCGCCACATCGCAATCCGACTTCAGTTTCTCGAAGAATTCCTCTCTTGTCAGATTCACACCCTCAAAATATTCCTCGCCGTCAATCCGGAAGGGCATGGGCACCACGCGAATTCCCAGTGCCTTGCTCTCTTCCTGTGAAATTCCGGAGCCGGAATCCGTTGAAACTGCAATTCTCATCTTCTTTCCTCCAATGTATTAAACAGCAGCCATTATTTTTCGATCAGCAGCGACTTGCCGGTCATCTCTGCCGGCTGCGGAACCTCCATCAGCTGCAGCAGTGTCGGCGCCACATCTGCGAGGCAGCCGCCCTCTCTCAGACCATACTTCGGATCTGCGTTCACCAGAATGAACGGCACCGGATTCGTAGTATGTGCCGTAAACGGCTCGCCGGTTGCCGGATCCAGCATCTGGTCCGCATTTCCGTGATCTGCCAGAATGAAGAGCTGTCCGCCCGCTTCCTTAACCGCTTCGACCACCTTGCCGACAGCCTCGTCCACCACCTCGATGGCCTTTACAGCTGCAGGAATCACACCGGTATGACCCACCATGTCCGGGTTTGCGAAATTCGTGATCACCAGCTCATACTTACCGGAACGAATGGCCTCGCAGAGCTTATCACATACCTCAGGGCAGCTCATCTGCGGCTTCAGATCATAGGTCGGCACATCCTTCGGAGACGGCACCAGCACTCTCTCCTCATTCACATTCGGTTCCTCTACGCCGCCGTTAAAGAAGAAGGTCACATGTGCGTACTTCTCGGTCTCGGCGATACGTACCTGATGGAGCCCCAGAGAAGCCACATACTCACCCAGTGTGTTGGTCAGCTTCTGATCCTTGAAAGCCACCAGCTTGTTTGGGATGGTGGTGTCATAGTCTGTGAATACCACGAAGGTCGTCGAGAGACGCGGTCCTCTCTCAAAGAAGCTGAAATCGTCGTCACAGAAGCAGTGTGTCATCTCGCGGGCACGATCCGGGCGGAAATTAAAGAATACGCAGGAATCGCCGTCCTGAATGGCTGCAGTCGGCTTGCCGTCCTTCGTGATCACACAGGGAACCACAAACTCATCGTAAACCTGCTGTGCATAAGAGGCCTCCATAGCCTCCGCCGCAGAAGCGACGAGCACACCCTCGCCCTTGGTCATGGCATCATAGGCCTTCACCACACGGTCATAATTCTTATCCCGATCCATCGCATAATAACGGCCGGAAACCGTAGCAATGCTGCCGACGCCCAGCTCCGCCATCTTTGCCTCTACCTCTGCAAGGAAAGCCTTGCCGGAATCGGGCGGTGTATCACGGCCGTCCATAAAGGCATGGAGATAAACCTTCTCCAGTCCGTTCCGCTTAGCCAGCTCCAGCAGTCCGTAAATGTGTTCAATATGAGAATGCACACCGCCGCTGGATACAAGACCCATAAGATGCAGTGCGGAATCATTCTTCTTACAGTTCTCCACTGCCTTCAGCAGCTCTTCATTTTCAAAGAAATCGCCGTCCTGAATAGACTTTGTAATTCTGGTCAGATTCTGATACACGATACGGCCGGCACCCATGTTCATGTGTCCCACCTCGGAATTTCCCATCTGGCCGTCCGGAAGACCTACTGCAAGTCCGGAAGCGTAGCCCTTCACAAAGGGACACTCGGTTTCAAGCTTGTCCATCACCGGCGTATTTGCCATGGCAACAGCATTTCCCTCCGTATTGGTATTCAGGCCATAGCCGTCAAGAATCAAAAGTACCACTGGTTTTTTGTCTGTCATAATGACCACCTTCTATTATAAAAGAGTCACCCTTCGTGACTGTTCTCTTTGCGACATTGTTCAGTTTATAACAAAGTCCTGTCATCGTCAACTTAATTGGCAGCGCAGCTCACAGGTCTCCTCATACTCCGGCAGCTGCCCCTGATTCCACGAAAAACGCGCCATCTCCGTTTCGCTAACTGCATTTGCCTTGACATTGCCCTCCTTCGTCCTATAATGATACTGAATTGCTAGGGGCGCATATGCTGAGATGGCTTAAAAGGCCAACCCTTCTCACCTGATCAGGTTAATACCTGCGTAGGGAAGCATGACAGCAGAATTTCTGTAACCGATCAAATACCGAATTTTATGCTGTCTTCGTATGCCCCTCCCATAAAAAGGAGGTTTTTTTATGTCTAAAAATGCAAAGATTCTCGTCTACTGTGCGGTATGCATTGCACTTGCATCCGTCACCTCAATGATCAAGCTCTTCTCGTTCCCGACCGGCGGCTCCATCACGCTCTGCTCCATGCTGTTTGCCATGCTGCCCGGATTTCTGTTCGGACCGGCGGTCGGCATCACGTCCGGTGTTGCCTACGGCATCCTGCAGTTTATTGTGGATCCGTATGTGCTGACGCCGGTCCAGGCAGTCCTCGATTACGTCTTTGCCTTCGGCGCCTTCGGTGTATCCGGCTTCTTCGCCAATCAGAGGAACGGGCTCCGGCTCGGCTATCTTGCCGCCTGCATCGGGCGCTTCTTCTTCTCTTTTCTGAGCGGCTTTGTATTTTTCGGAGAATATGCCTGGGAGGGCTGGAATCCGGCCGTTTATTCTGCCGTTTACAATCTGATCTACATCGGCGCAGAGGCGATTCTCACGCTGATCATC
>CAVAXR010000056.1:0-8382 GCA_963592375.1 Oribacterium sp.
GAAGGACAGAACAGGTGTATTGAACAGCGCATAGGACTCTGCGCGGCCCAGAATGATACAGTTTACAACGATCAGCGGAATATAAATGCCCAGTGCAGAATAGAGAGACGGCACATACGCCTGAATCAGCAGCTGCACGATGGTCACCAGGGATGCTACGACTACGATCTCGCCCGGCAGTCTCATACGATCCGGAATCACCTTACGGAGCGCAGAAATCAGCATGTTTGAGAACATCAGAACGGCAGTAGTGGAAAGACCCATGCCCAGACCGTTGATCGCACTTGTGGTGGTGGCCAGAGTCGGACACATACCCAGCATGATCACGAAGGTCGGGTTTTCCTTGATGATGCCGTTATAAATTCTTTCTAAATATTTATTCATTTATCTCGGCCTCCTCACTTATTGGCAACATACTGCTCTACAAAATCGGTAGCAGCATTGACCGTATTGGTCACGGCAGTAGAGGTGATGGTGGCGCCGGAAATGGCGTCAATCTCGCTCTCGCCTGCATTTCCCGTCTTTACAACAGAAAGATGCATGCCCTTGCCGGCAAACTGCTCGTAGAAATCAGGCTCGGTGGCCTTCTGTCCGAGACCGGCTGTCTCCGGAAGTGTCTCCGGGAAGGAAATGCCGGAAACCGTAAGATCCTGGTTCACACCGACAACAACCACAACGTCGCCGCCGTAGCCGGCGCAGGAGCCCTTTACGATATAGCCGATCTCCGCACCGCTGTCATCCTTGGCAGCTACGATGGAAATCAGCTTTGCGCTTCCGTTGGCCGCTGCAATGGTACCATCGGCATTTGCCTGATCCAGAGCAGACGCATAAGTATCGTCATCATATTCGCTTGCCGCCATAACCTCCTGATAGGAAGCAATGGTAGATGCATTGTTTGCAGCTTCAATGGTGTCCTTGGTGAGGCCGTAGACACCGCCCAGAAGGAGACCGGAAACCAGTGTAATGCCGGTCAGCACCAGGGCGTCCTTTACGAAAGAATCCTGCTTCATTTCTTTTCGCCCTCCCTTCCGAATGCCTTGGGAATGGTCAGCTTGTTGATGGACGGCACCAGAATATTGGTCAGGATGATGGCATAGGATACGCCCTCAGCCGAGCCGCCGTACAGTCTGAAAATTCCGGTCAGAAGTCCGAGAATCACAGCGAAAACAATCTGTCCGTTCGGTGTGATCGGGGATGTCACATAGTCGGTTGCCATGAAGAAGGCGCCGAAAATCAGACCGCCGCCGCATACCTCGCAGGCAACATAATAAAGGTCGAAGCCTCTTCCGCCCAGAAGACCGCCGAAAATCAGCGTAAATACTGCCACAGTGGCAATATAAACAAGCGGAATCTTCGGAGAAATGATCTTCCGGATGATCAGGTAAGCCGCACCGATCAGCAGACAGATCTTGGAAACCTCACCGATGGTGCCCGGAATTCTTCCGAGGAACATAGCGGCCAGGTCCTGTGTCTCACCGGCTGTCTTCATCAGTGCCAGCGGTGTTGCAGAGGATGTGGCATCCACACCGACGCCGGTAAAATCCGTCATCTTTCCTGCAAAGGAAATCAGCAGGAAGCAGCGTGCTGCCAGAGCCGGATTCATGAAGTTGCAGCCAAGTCCGCCGTACAGCTGCTTTACGATAATGATAGCAAAAACCGCACCAAGTACCGGAATCCATACCGGAATGTTCGGCGGGCAGTTCAGTGCCAGAATGAGACCGGTTACGGCTGCAGACCAGTCACCAACGGTGATGGGCAGCTTCATCAGCTTCTCATAAACAAATTCAGCCAGAATCGCAGCTGCGGTTGTCAGAATCACAACCAGCGCCGCATTCATTCCCCACTGTGCCACACCATAGAGTGCGGTAGGGATCATGGCGATCACAACATCTCTCATGATAGCGGATGTCGTAATGTTGTCGCGAACATGAGGATTGGCAGAAAGATTCAGCATTTTACTCATTTCTTTACCTCCTCATTCTTCTTAGCTTCCTCCTGGGCCTTTGCCTTGGCGGCAGCGGCACGTCTCTCCGCACCTACCAGACGCTTCATCATCTTGAAGCCCTGGGTCAGAGGACGCTTTGCAGGACATGCGTATGCACAGCAGCCGCACTCAATACACTCCATACCCTGGAGCTTTGCGAAATCTGCCGTATTTTTATGAAGTGCCGCCTTCATCAGCATGGTCGGGATCAGGTTCTCCGGGCATGCGCTCACACAACGGCCGCAGTTAATGCAGGCAGTTGTCGGCTGCGCGGATACAGGATCATGCAGGAATGCAAGAACCGCACTGGAATTCTTCACAAGGGGTACATCCAGCTTGAACATAGGAATACCCATCATCGGTCCGCCGCAGATGATCTTCTCGGGATCCTCCTTGAAGCCGCCTGCTGCCGCAACGATTTCCTGGTAGTTTGTTCCGATCGGAACCTTGAAGTTGCCGGGCTTCACTACAGCGTCGCCGGTAACGGTCAGAATCTTCCGCACAAGCGGCTTCTGCTGGCAGACAGCCTCGTAGATAGCCACCAGTGTATCCGCATTGTCCACCACTACTCCTGCGTCTGCAGGAAGCATGGAGGAGTTGATCTTTCTGCCGGTTACAGCATAGATCAGCTGACGCTCGCCGCCCTGCGGATACTTTGTCTTCAGTGCCGCAACGCTGATGCGCTCTTCGTTTTTGCACATCTCTGTGAGCTTCTGGATTGCATCCGGCTTGTTGTCCTCAATGCAGATCACGCCCTTGGCATTCGGGAAAATAGATAATACAACCTTCAGACCCCCGATGATTTCATCCGGTGTCTCGATCATATCTCTGTAATCAGATGTCAGATACGGCTCGCACTCCGCGCCGTTCACAAGAAAATAATCGATCTTGTCGATGTTTTTCGGGCAGAGCTTCACATTGGTGGGGAAACCGGCACCGCCCAGACCGACGATTCCTGCCTCCTTCACAATGTTGACAATCTCATCTCTGGTGAGCTTTGTATAGTCTCTGGGCTCACCAAAGCCCGGGATCGCATCATACTGCTGATCGTTTTCAACAACAATAGCATCCATCATGGCACCGCCGGCTGTCAGACGTTTCTCGATACCCTTTACGGTACCGGAAACTGCACAAATAACGGGTGCTGAAATAAAGCCCCCCGCCTCTGCGATCTTCTGGCCTACCAGAACATGGTCACCCTTCGCCACAATCGGCTTTGCAGGGGCACCAATATGCTGGGAAAGCGGATATACCATAAGTCCCTGCGGCTTCAGCTCGACGATTGCCTGATCCTTCGCCAGTTCCTTGCCGTCATAGGGATGGACGCCACCCTTGAAAGTGGAAACACCCATTTTTGTATACCTCCCATAATCAATAGACTATAAGGTATTATATCGGATTCTTGAAACAAAATAAAGCACTGATAGAGAATTAACGAACATTTTTCTTATACATTTCTTACAATAACTAATGAAAAAAGCGCCCCTAAGGCGCTTTTTTGTACAAATATTCATACAAGTTCATGTGAAAATCACCCCACCGATTGTGTTCGAGCTTGTCGCTCTCACACAACCTGCCTTCGGCACGCAATCACCTTCGGTGATTGTCCACATCGTTCCGTGATTTTCTTGATGAAAATCACTCCACTGTAACAGACTTTGCGAGGTTTCTGGGTTTGTCCACGTCGAGGCCCTTGGCAACGCTGACATAGTAGGCAAGAAGCTGCAGCGGGATCACCGCAAGACTTGTTGCAAGATACGGGTCTGTGCTCGGCACATAGACCGTGAAATTCGCAGTATCTTCTATATTGTAATTGCCGTTGCTGGTGAGTGCCATGAGATAACCGCCGCGGCTCTTCACCTCCACCATATTGGAAACCGTCTTTTCAAAAAGCTCCGGCTGGGTCAGAATGCCGACCACAAGCGTACCCTTTTCAATAAGACTGATGGTGCCGTGCTTCAGCTCACCTGCCGCATAGGCCTCGGAATGAATATAACTGATCTCCTTGAGCTTGAGCGAACCCTCCAGCCCGATCGCATAGTCAATGCCTCTTCCGATGAAGAAAACATCCTGCGCACTGGCGTGCTTTGCCGCGAACCACTGAATCCGCTCCTTATCCTTCAGGATTTCCTCAATCTTTTCCGGCAGCGCCTCCATTTCCCGAATAAGCTCCTTGTACTTCTGCTCTTCCACCGTGCCGCGCACCCGGCCAAGCTCCAGTGCAAGGGCATAGCCCGCCACCAGCTGCGTGCTGTAGGCCTTTGTGGTTGCCACCGCAATTTCCGGTCCCGCCAGCGTATAGAAGACATGATCCGCCTCGCGGGCGATGGAAGAGCCCACCACATTGACAATGCCGAGTGTCTTCAAGCCGCGCTGCTTTGCCTCCCGCAGCGCTGCAAGAGAATCTGCCGTCTCGCCGGACTGGCTCACGATGATCACCAGCCCTGCCGGATCCAGGATCGGATTCCGATAACGGAATTCAGAAGCCAGCTCCACCCGCACCGGAATGCGTGTCAATCCCTCCAGCACATACTGCATTACCATGCCGACATGATAAGCCGAGCCGCAGGCCACAATATAGATCTGCGAGACGGCGCGAAGGTCCTCCTCTGCGAAACCAATGGTGCTGAGATCGATACATCCGTCCTTCAGGACAGAGTGCAGCGTATCCCGCACGGCCTTCGGCTGCTCATGGATTTCCTTCATCATGAAATGCTCGAAGCCGCCCTTCTCTGCTGCCTCCGCATCCATCTTGATCTCCACCAGCTCCTTCTCGATGGGTTCCTGATCCAGATTATAGAATTCCACCTTCCCGGCTGTCAGTCTGGCGATTTCCAGATTACCAATATAGTAAACATTTCGTGTATACTTAAGAATTGCCGGCACGTCGGAGGCGATGAAGCAGTCCTCGCCTTCAGTGCCGATGATCATCGGGCTGTCCTTCCGGGCTGCATAAATCGTCTCGGGATGATCCTTCAGCATGACTGCCAGTGCATAAGAGCCCCGGATTCGCGTCATGGCATGACTGAGGGCCTCGATGGGATCCCCGCTCTTTTTGTAATACCAGTCGATGAGATTCACTGCGATTTCGGTATCGGTCTGGGAATAGAAGCAATAGCCGTATCTGCTCAGCTTTTCTTTTATTTCCTGATAGTTCTCAATGATGCCGTTGTGCACCGCCACCACATCACCGGACATAGAAACATGAGGATGCGCATTGGTCTCGGAGGGCTCTCCGTGGGTTGCCCATCTGGTATGACCGATGCCGCAGCTTCCGCTGACAGCATTTCCCCCATCCGTCTTCTCCGCAAGGTTCCGAAGCCGCCCCATGGCCTTCACCACCTGAATATCGTCTGCACCGTCCCGCACCGCAATGCCGGCCGAGTCATAGCCTCTGTACTCCAGCTTGGAAAGACCGTCCAGAAGGATCGGCGCCGCCTGCTTTTTTCCTACAAATCCTACAATTCCGCACATAATAAAAGCTCCTCTCTCACGAATCCATGAAGCCGTACACAAAAAGAAAGAGGTATCTCTTCATCCCTCTGTCTGCATCCTGCTTCTGTTTTCAGTGAGTGAGAAGTCCTCTGTTACGGTTTTGATTCCGCTTTTTCACTCTTCTCTGTCGATTCACAAATCCGGGACAGCATCCGCCGAGTCTTTCGATTACTGCCCTCCTCGTCGGCCGTTCCCGGCCCTGGCGCTAATGAAGTCTTCCTCAATATCCTTTCTCAAGACCACATTTGCAGCCTACTATATCACAGATTCGTTTTCGGTACAAGTCCCCATGAAATCAGCATAATGAAAGCGCAGCCATTTTCCGCAGCGCCGCAGCACCAGTCCATTCAAAAAGCCGGATAAGACGACAGACATCTCAGTCTGTCATCTTATCCGGCCAGTGTTTCTTCAGAACGTCCCGTCCTCCGATGTGCTTTCTACGATCGTCGCCCGGACATATTCATGTGCAGGCCGCCGACTTTTTGTCAGCCCAGCTGTGTGCGGATCAGCTCGCCGGCCTTTGTCAGGGCCTCAGCAAGCTTTGATGCATCCTTGCCGCCGGCCTGGGCCATATTCGGACGTCCGCCGCCGCCACCGCCGACGATCGGCGCAATGGCCTTGATCAGATTTCCGGCATGTGCGCCCTTCTTAATGGCTGCATCCGTAGCGGTTGCCATAATGCAGGGCTTTCCGTCCACTGCAGAAGCCAGCACGATATAGGCATCACCGAACTGCTCCTTCAGCTGGTCGCCCAGGCTGCGGAGACCGTTCATATCCACAGAGGGAAGCTCCTGCAGCACAACCTTTATGCCGTTCACATCCTCTGCCTTCACCTCACCCATGGACTGGTTGGCAAGCTTAGCCTTCAGGCTCTCGTTCTCGGAACGAAGCTCCTTCATTTCCTTCTCCATGGCTGCAATTCTGTCTGCCAGATGCTGCGCATCCGTCTTCAGCAGCTGGGATGCATTCTTCAGAAGCTTCTCCTCTTCTGCATAATGCGCCATCAGTCCCTCAGAGCTCAGCGCCTCGATTCTGCGGACACCGGCCGCAACGCCCTGCTCGGAAACCAGCTTTACAAACTGAATCTCTGAGGTATTGCTTACATGTGTACCGCCGCAAAGCTCCTTAGAGAACTCACCGATTTCCACAACTCTTACAGAATCGCCGTACTTCTCGCCGAACAGTGCCATGGCGCCGGTCTTCTTGGCCTCTTCGAGACTCATCACCTCGGTGATGACCGGTGTGGCCTTTGCGATCTCGGCGTTGATGATCTCTTCGGTCTTCTGCAGCTCCTCAGCGCTCATGGCCTGGAAGTGTGTGAAGTCGAAGCGGAGTCTCTGATCGTCGTAATATGCACCTGCCTGCTCTACATGCTCGCCGAGCACCAGACGCAGGGCCTTCTGCAGAAGGTGGGTTGCGGTATGATTGCGTGCGATCAGAGCCCTTCTGTGCGCATCCACAGCCAGTGTCACGGCATCGCCGTTCTGGAACATTCCGGAAGTCACCACACCGACGTGGCCCAGCTTTCCGCCCTGCAGATGAATGGTCTCATCCACACGGAAGCTTCCGTTTGCGGTACGAATCTCTCCGCTGTCACCGGCCTGGCCGCCCATGGTGCCGTAGAACGGGGTCTCAGCTGTGATCAGGCAGGCCTTCTCGCCGTCTGTCACCGCATCCACGATCTCGTCCTCACTTTCCTCATCCTGTGCCAGCTTCACCAGCGCGGTGATCTGAGAATCCGCTGTCAGCCGGTCATAACCAATGAAGCGCGAGCTGAGCTCGGCATCCAGCTTCTGGTAAATGTCATCGCGGCCCATGTAATTGGTGGTCTTTCTGGCCTTCCGGGCAGTCTCTCTCTGCACCTGCATGGCCTTCTGGAAGCCCTCCTCATCGACGGTGAGGCTCTTGTCCTCCAGAATTTCCTTGGTCAGATCGATCGGGAATCCATAGGTATCGTACAGACGGAAAGCATCCTCACCGGACAGCTCCTGCACGCCCTTCTCCTCCATAGCCTTCTCCAGCTCAGCCAGAATCTCAAGACCCTTGTCGATGGTCTTTGCAAAGCGCTCCTCCTCCTGATCAATCACACGAAGAATCATCGCCTTCTTCTCTTCCAGCTCCGGATATCCGTCCTTGGAAAGGTCGATCACCACCTGAGACAGCTTGGTCATGAACTTGCCCTCGATGCCCAGGATGCGTCCGTGACGGGCTGCTCTTCTCAGCAGTCTTCTGAATACGTAGCCTCTGCCTTCATTAGACGGCATAATGCCATCGCTCGCCATAAAGGTACAGCTCTTGACATGATCCGCAATGATACGAAGAGATACGTCCTTCTTGTCGTCCTCCTCATAGCGGCAGTGCGCCAGTGCGCCCACCTCATCCATCAGTGCACGGTTGGTATCCACATCAAAGAGAGAAGCCACATCCTGACAAACCACAGCCAGTCTCTCAAGGCCCATGCCGGTATCGATGTTTTTCTGGATCAGGTCGGAGTAATTGCCCTTGCCGTCATTGTTGAACTGGGAGAATACGACGTTCCATACCTCCATGAAACGGTCTCCCTCGCCGCCCATGACGTCCTCGGGTCCGTTGCCCCACTTCTCGCCGCGGTCATAGTAGATCTCGGAGCAGGGTCCGCAGGGACCTGCGCCGTGCTCCCAGAAGTTGTCCTCCTTGCCGAAGCGGTAAATGCGGTCAGCCGGAACGCCGATCTCCTCATTCCATACACGGAAGGCATCATCATCGTCCAGATAAACAGACGGATACAGGCGGTCCGCCGGAATGCCGACGCGCTCTGTCAGAAACTCCCATGCGAAATGGATGGCTTCCGACTTGAAGTAGTCACCGAAAGAGAAGTTGCCCAGCATCTCGAAAAAGGTGCCGTGCCGAGCGGTCTTTCCGAT
>CAVAXR010000057.1:0-8371 GCA_963592375.1 Oribacterium sp.
GCATTGGGCACCTTCCGGAGATTCTTTCGGATGGTATAGTCCACATCCACCTTGGCATCCTTCTGATGAGAGGAGAACCAGGCTGCCAGTTCGGCGGCTTCCTCGAAGAGCCGATCCGGCAGTTCCTCAAAATCTGCACCGCCGGTTTTCACAACGACATGAGAGCCGGGCACATTTTTGGCATGCAGCCAGAGATCACCGCCGTCGGCCAGCTTGAAGCTGACGTATTCGTTCTGATAGTTGTTGCGGCCGACATAGATGTCGTAGCCGTCGGAGGAAACGAAGTGATAGGGCTGGGATTTGTCCTGACTTCGTACCTTTTCGCGTCCCTGGCTTTTCTTGATAAAGCCGAAATCGGCCATTTCCCGGCGGATTTCCCGGAGGTCGCCTTCACCGTCGGCCAGATCCAGAGCCGTTTCAATGGAGGACAGGTGCGCAAGCTCCTTGCGGGTCTCTTCAAGCTGCTGCGTGACATTTTCCTCTGTGCGCTTCAGCTTGTCGTATTTTTCGAAATAGCGCTTTGCATTTTCCTGGGCAGTCTGGTCCTTCCGGAGCGGAATGGTGATTTCTTTTCCGTCATAGTAATTTTCACAGGTGAGGCTTGCTTCGCCGCCCTGCAGCGAGTAGCCATAGGTGTTCAGCAGCTCGCCGTAGACACGGTATTTGTTTTTGTCGGCGGTGTCCTTCAGCTGCTTTTCCTGAATGGCCAGCTTTTTGCTGCTGCGCTCCAGCAGTGTATTCAGCACCTTTCGCAGGTCTGTGGATTTCTGCCGGATGCGGGAATCCTTGTCCTTGGCCTGATAGAAATGCCGGATGACCGAAGACATGGAATCAAAGCATTCCTCGCGGTAGTCAGCATTTCCTTCATAGAGCCGGAGATGAATGGCGGAAAAGTCCTGCGGCACTTCGTTTTTGTATACAATATTCGGCTGCGGCTTTGCCTCCAGCACGGCTTCGGACATGACAGACCAGAAGCTGTCATAAAGACGGGATAGTGCATCCTCGCTCTGACAGTTTGCGGAGAGGTCCGGATCTACAGCGGCGCGGAAACAGAGCTCACTGGCGGTGAGCGGACTCAGTCCTGTGATGTGATGGAAGAGTGCCTGGAAAACCGGCTCCGGCTGCTGGCTTAACAGGGAAATGAAGCTGTCCCGGGTCAGCGCAAGCGGGTTCTGCTTTCCTTTGGCGTCCGGAATGAAGTAGGGACGGTTGGGCAGTACCTCACGAAGGGAGGACTGGGAGACGGAAATGCGCTTGATGGCATCGATCACCGTGAGGTCCTCCCGCAGCAGAATAATGTTGGAGTATTTTCCCATCAGCTCAATGGACAGAAGGCGTTTTCCGAGATCGCCCATTTCATCCAGGTGTTCAATTTCAAAGAGAATGACACGCTCCAGTCCTGCGGCATGCAGGCTCTGATCCGGCTGGCGGATGGAGAGAATGGTGCCGTTTCCGATATGCTTCCGGAGTGCCATGCAAAAGGTGGGTGCTGTAACCGGTGCGGTTTTGTTTTCCTCCGTAAAGCAGCACAGAGGAAGGGAAGGGTTGACGGAGAGCTGCAGACGGTAGTTCTCACGTTGATTCCGGATCAGGAGCTGGATTTCGTCCTTCTCCGGCTGCGTGATTTTGGCGATTTTGCCGCCGATGAGATGCTCTCTGAATTCCTTAATGCCTGCGCTCACCACAAGTCCGTCGTATGCCATAGGTCCTCCTGTAATTTATCCTTGAAAATACCCGTCCGAACAATTAAGATAAGATGATACTCGGACGAGAATATCATTTGTCCGATATCGATATAATTTAGCTGATTGATGAAAGAAAATCAAGTTAAGTGGGATTGGAGAATTGATAGATGGAACTGAAAAGCATGACTGGTTTCGGCCGCGCAGAGGTAAATGAAGCAGACTATCGCATCACTGCGGAGCTGAAATCTGTAAATTCGAGATTCCTGGATCTGAGCATCAAGATGCCGAAGAAGCTGAATGCACTGGAAGCACAGATCCGCAGCATGGTGAAGCAATATGTGGCGAGAGGAAAAGCGGATCTCTATATCACCTGCGAGGATTTCTCGGAGAAGGGACAGAGCCTCCGGCTGAATCTGGCACTGGCGGAAGAGTATTATGCTTCTATAGAGAAGATTGCGCGCAAGCTGGGACTGGAGAATCGGACAACACCTATGCAGCTGGCGAATCTTCCGGAGGTGCTGAACCTGTCGGAGGAGTCAGAGGATGATGAGGCGCTGTGGGAGAAGCTGCAGCCGGTGCTGCAGGAGGCGCTGGAGCATTTTGTGGAGACCCGCTGTTTGGAAGGCGAGAATCTGAAGGCGGATCTTCTGGAAAAGCTCGACAGCATGGCGGCCATTGTCGGACGGATTGAGGCACGGGCCCCGGAGATCACGGCGGCCTATGAAAAAAAGCTCAGGGATCGGGTAGAGGAAGCACTGAACGGTGCGGTGGCGGATCACCAGCGCATTGTGCAGGAGGTTACGATCTTCTCGGATAAGGTTTGTGTGGATGAGGAAATTGTCCGGCTGAAGAGCCATATCTCCAACATGCGGAAGAAGCTTGTAAACGGCGGCCCGGTGGGAAGAGAGCTGGATTTCCTTGCACAGGAAATGAATCGCGAGGCAAATACCACGCTTTCCAAGGCCAACGATCTGGTTCTCTCAGAGGACGCCATCAATTTGAAGACACTGATCGAAAAGATCCGGGAGCAGATACAGAATCTGGAATGAGTCAGCAAGAGCAGAGTGCAGAGGGAGGAATGAGTCCATGGAAAAGGGAATATTGGTTGTGGTGTCCGGCTTCTCCGGCGCCGGCAAGGGCACTATCATGAAGAATCTGACAAGGAAATATGAAAATTACGCGCTGTCGATTTCGGCGACAACCCGTGCCCCGCGTCCCGGTGAGCAGGACGGCAGGGAGTATTTCTTTGTGACAAGAGAGCGCTTTGAGGAGATGATCGACGGGGGAGAGCTGGTGGAATATGCACAGTATGTCGACAACTACTACGGCACACCCCGCAGCTTCGTGGAGCAGCAGATGGAAGCGGGAAAGGATGTGATCCTGGAGATAGAGATCCAGGGTGCTCTGAAAATTCGGAAAAAGTATCCCGAAGCACTGCTGGTATTCATTGCGCCGCCCAGTGCACAGGAGCTTCGGAAACGGCTGATCGGCCGCGGCACCGAGACGGAGGAGGTCATTGATGAGCGGCTTCGCCGGGCGATCACAGAGTCGGAGGGAGTAGAGGCTTATGACTTCATCCTGATTAACGACGATATTGACAGTTGTACCGAAAAACTGCATAATCTTATCAGTGCGCGCCACGATTATGCTTCCGCGCATATGGATATTATTGAAAATATCAGAAAAGAACTGAGGAGGATAGAAAATGTTACGTCCAACATATAATGATTTGATCGGATCCCTGAACAAGGGCGCTGAAGACAGCGCGCATGAGGTGGAATCCAGATTTTCTGTTGTGATTGCCAGTGCCAAGAGAGCACGCCAGCTGATTGACGGCGCAGATGCACTGGTGCCGGATGCAGATGGCAAGAAGCCCTTGTCGCTTGCGGTGGATGAGATCGCCAAGGGGGCTGTCAGAATTGAAAAGTGCGGAGAAGAAGAGGATGATGCACCGGCTGCTGCAAAGATTGAAAAGGAAGACTTTTCCCGTTATGTGACAGAGGACAGCGAAGAGTATGATGATCTTGAGGAGATCAGCTCCGATATCGGCTCCGGTGAAGACAATTATGAGTCGGATAGCGAGGCCTGATGAAGCTGTACATGATTTCTCTGGGCTGCGATAAAAACCGCGTAGACTCAGAAAAGCTGCTCAGCGGACTGCTGGAGCAGTATCCGGGCTCTGAGGTGACGGATGACCCGGAGGAGGCGGATCTCGCCATCATTAATACCTGCTCCTTTATCGGGCCGGCAAAAGAGGAAAGCATCAATACCATCATCGAGATGGGTGAGTACAAGGAAACGGCGAAGCTGAAGAAGCTGATTGTGGCCGGCTGCCTCGTGGAACGCTACAAGGACGAAATCCGGAAGGAGCTTCCGGAGGTGGACGAGGTCATCAGCGTCAGTGAATATGTAGAAAAGCTGGACAGGCAGCTGAAGCGTGTGGAGAGCGGCGAATGCTATACCCAGTATCTGAAGATTGCAGAGGGCTGCGACAAATACTGCACCTACTGCATCATTCCGAAGCTGCGGGGACATTACCGCTCTGTTCCTATGGAAAATCTGCTGGCTGAGGCAAGAAGCCTCGCGGAAAACGGTACCCGAGAGCTGATTCTGGTGGCGCAGGAGACCACACTCTACGGCACGGACCTCTATGGTCATAAGGCGCTGCCGGAGCTGCTGGACAGACTGGGCGAAATTGAGGGCCTTTCGTGGATCCGCATACTCTACTGCTATCCCGAGGAAATTGACGAAGCACTGGTGGAGGCAATTCGCCGGAATCCGAAGGTCTGCCACTATCTGGACATTCCCATCCAGCATGCTTCCGACCGTATCCTGAAGGCGATGAACCGGCGTACCCGGGAGGCGGAGCTGCGTGAGAAGATCGCCATGCTGCGGGAGCAGATTCCGGACATTGCGCTGCGGACCACGCTGATCACCGGCTTCCCGGGTGAGAGCGAGGAGGATTTTGAAATCCTGAAGCGCTTTGTACAGGAGGAACGTTTCGATCGTCTGGGCGTTTTCCCTTACTCTCAGGAGGAAGGCACCCCAGCGGCAGAGATGCAGCCGCAGCTTTCGGAAAAAGTGAAGCGGCAGCGGCAGGATGCCATTATGGCTCTGCAGCAGGGCGTTGCTTTTGAGAAGGCGGAAGAGCAGGTGGGCAGAACCCTTCGTGTGATGCTTTCGGGCTATGACCCGGAGGCAAATGTCTACGTCGCGAGATCCTACATGGATGCGCCGGATATCGACAGCTTCGTGTATGTGAATGCCGGCAGCCGCCGGAATCTGATGGCCGGAGACATGGCGGATGTACGGATTCTGTCTGCAGACGGCTATGATCTGATAGGAGAGATGCTATGAATTTACCCAATAAGCTGACAGTGCTCCGCATGTTGCTGGTGCCCGTCTTTGTGCTGCTTCTGCTGTGGCAGGACGGCACGGTGCAGGCGCTCCGGCTCGCAGCCCTGGCGGTTTTCTGCATTGCTTCCTTTACGGATTTTCTGGATGGTTACCTGGCCAGAAAAAATCATTTGGTGACGGACTTTGGAAAGTTCATGGATCCGCTGGCGGATAAGCTGCTGGTGTGCTCTGCGCTGATCTGCATGGTGGGGCTTCGGCAGCTGCCGGCCTGGTATGTGATCATTATCATTGGAAGAGAGTTCATTATTTCCGGTTTCCGGCTGGTTGCTTCGGATAACGGCATCGTGATTGCTGCCTCCTGGTGGGGAAAGTTCAAGACCGTTTCGCAGATGATCACGGTAATCCTTCTGATCCTGAATCTGGAGGTGCTGGAAAAGCTGACGCTTGCCTTTGCGGCAGCGGCATTGATTCTGACGATCGTTTCGCTGGCTGATTATATTGCGAAAAACAGCCGGGTGATCACAGAGGGAGGCATGTGATGAGTGAAAAAAAGGATAAGGACAAAAAAGACAGAGGCGGATTAAAAAAACCGGAGCTGAATCCGGCGGGCTTGAGAAAAGTGCCGCTTTCGGAGGATGCGCCGATGGCGCAGCAGGTTGCCGCGCTGCTGATGGATCAGAAGCTGACCGTAACGACGGCTGAAAGCATTACCGGAGGTCTGATTGCAGGCGCGCTGACAGATGTTCCCGGTGTATCCGAGTGCTTCAAGCTTGGCTTTGTGACCTATTCCAACAAGGCAAAGAAGCGCGTGCTGTCTGTGAAGAAGGAAACGCTTCGGAAGGATGGCGCTGTTTCTGCTCAGTGTGCAAAGGAAATGGCGCTCGGTGCGCTGATGGAGTCAGAGGCGGATATCAGCATTGCGGTGACGGGAAATGCCGGACCGGATGTGCTGGAGGAAAAACCGGCCGGACTGGTATACATTGCGGTCTGCATCAAGGGCAAGACCCAGGTGACGGAGTGTCATTTCGAGGGCGAACGGCAGGCAGTCCGCGAGCAGACTGTCCGGAAGGCTCTGGAGATCACGAGAGACATGATTCTGGCACGCTTCGTTTAAATCCAAAATGATATTTTCAAAGTCAATGTATTTTGGGCCGCATGCCTGGGAACACAGAGCGGAGCTGCTGGAGAACCTGCGCGAGGGACGCTGGCAGCCGGCCTGTTATGTGATCACAGCGGCGAAACCGCCCAACCTGTATGAAATTTATAATTCGGTCAGCTTTCTGAATCCGTATCTGGATACGGCAGAGACGGAGATTCTGGGACTGGCCTGCGGTTATCAGGAAGCACTCCGTCTGATCCAGAGGATGCTTCGGGAGGAGGGAATTCAGTGATGCTTTTCGTGCTTCTGAAATTTCTCCTTTTTTTGCTTCTGGCGGTACTTGGACTGGTTCTGCTGCTTCTGCTGATGGTTCTCTTTGTGCCGGTACGTTACGAGGCGGATCTTGCGCGGCAGGAAGGACAGGAGGGCCGGCTGGATTTTTCGGCACACTGGCTCCTGCGGGCGGTGGAGCTTCGCGGCGCCTATGACCGGCAGGGACTCCGCTATCATCTGCGGGCGCTGTGGTTCAGATTAAAGGAGACTGGAGAGCATGAGCAGGGATGAAGTGAAGCGGGTGCTTGCCTGGCTCTCGGAGGAGGAGAATCGGGAAAGTCTGGAGCTTGTGTTCCGGCAGCTGCGATACCTCCTGAAGCACGGACGGTTCCGAAAGCTGTGCGGCTTAGTCCGTTTCGGACTGTCGGATCCGTATATGATGGGAAGGCTTCTTTCGCTGCTCAGTATCTTTTATCCGGTTTACGGGAAAGAGCTTGCCCTGTATCCCGTGTTCGAGGAGGATTGCTTTTCGGGGGACCTGCACATCCGCGGGTATATTCGGCTCTGGCACGTGCTGGTGGCGGCAGTGAAGCTGTTTATGAACCGGCAGCTGCGGTCGATCATTCTGGGAGGAGACAAAAACGATGGAGAACAACAATGTGAAGAGCCTGATTGAGACCATGTTTCAGGGAATGGACGGTTTTGTGACCTCGAAAACAGTGGTCGGCGAACCGATGCAGGTGGGTGATGCGACGCTGATCCCGCTGATGGAGGTCAGCTGCGGCATGGGAGCCGGCGGCTTCAATCAGGAAAAGAAGGAAAAAGGAACCGGAGATGCCGGGGCAGGCGCCATGAGCAGCCGGATCACACCGACGGCGATCCTGATTCTGCAGGACGGCAAGAGCAAGCTGATCAATGTGAAAAACCAGGATACGATGACCAAGCTTCTGGATATGGTGCCGGATCTGCTGGACCGCTTCACCGGCGGCAGCCGAGTATCCAGAGAAGCGGAAAAGCAGGCAGAGGACATGCTGACGAAGGAAGCAGAGATCACGGAATAAAAGTGATATCCGGCCTGCGCCGAAAAAAGGGCGAAGATTCCGGAAAAAGTACTTGCAATATAAAAACGTTTCTGATAACATATACGAGTCGCGATTTTAGCGGCGGTATTCTGTAAGAAGGAGGTGCAACCATGGCTAAATGTGCAATTTGTGAGAAGGCAGTTCACTTCGGAAATCAGGTAAGCCATTCACATAGAAGATCCAACAAGGTTTGGAAGGCTAACGTTAAGTCAGTTAGAGTAAAGGTAGATGGCGGTACAAAGAAGATGTATGTATGTACTTCCTGCTTAAGATCCGGAAAAGTTGAGCGTGCCATTGCAGGTAATGCTTGATTTATCTGAGTCACATGATGAATGAATTCGAGGGCATTGCGATGGAAATCGTGATGCCTCTTTTCATGTCCGTAAATGTGAAGCTCTCTTTGCTTGCTTAGAGAGGGACTTATGGGCTATAATGTAAGAATAACATAATGTTTAGCACCATATCGTTGCAGCGCTTTGCGGTGCAGGATGCGGCGGTTCAGAGGGGCTTCGCGCCCTGGCCGCCACCGGAAAAAGCGAATAAATGCTTGGAGGTATATTATATGAAGGGAACGATTGCATCAAAGATGGGTCAGATTGAGATCACTCCGGATGTGGTGGCTACCTATGCGGGAACCACTGCGGTAGAGTGCTTCGGCATTGTTGGCATGGCGAAGGTTTCCATGAAGGAGGGCGGACTTGCCCGGCTGCTGAAGAAGGAAAGTCTGACAAAGGGCATTAGTGTGAACATACAGGACAATGAGATCGATCTGGATTTTCACGTGATTGTGGCCTACGGCGTCAGCATTCAGGCGGTAGCTGATAATCTGGTGGAGAACGTGCGCTATAAGGTGAGTGAGTATACCGGTATGCATG
>CAVAXR010000058.1:0-8257 GCA_963592375.1 Oribacterium sp.
GTCCGTGGATCTTGATATCCATCTGGATGGCCGTGATGCCGGTATGCGTTCCGGTTACCTTGAAGTCCATGTCGCCGAAGAAGTCCTCGAGACCCTGGATGTCTGTCAGGACAATGTAGTCATCGTCTGTCTCACCGGTTACCAGACCGCAGGAGATGCCCGCCACCATTTCCTTAATGGGAACACCGGCTGCCATCAGAGACATGCAGGATGCACAGGTGGATGCCATGGAGGTAGAACCGTTGGACTCCATGGTCTCGGATACGGAACGGATGGCATACGGGAACTCCTCAACAGAAGGAAGCACCGGAAGCAGCGCTCTCTCTGCCAGCGCACCGTGACCGATCTCTCGTCTTCCCGGTCCTCTGGAGGCCTTTGCCTCACCTACGGAATAGCCGGGGAAATTGTACTGGTGCAGATAACGCTTCTCAGTCTCGTACTCATTCAGCCCCTCAACCTTCTGTACCTCAGAAAGCGGTGCCAGTGTGGTGATGTTCATGATCTGTGTCTGTCCGCGCTTGAACATAGCAGAGCCGTGTACTCTCGGCAGGAGATCCACCTCAGCCTCCAGCGGACGGATCTGATCGATCGCACGGCCGTCCGGACGCTTATGATCCTTCAGGATCATCTTGCGGACAGTCTTCTTCTCATACTGGTAAATGGCATCCGGCAGCTGTGCCAGCGCTTCCTCATCATCTGCCAGCGCGGTCTCCAGCTTCTCGGTAACAGCAGCCACATTGGCATCTCTCTGCTGCTTGTCATCACAGAATACTGCTTCTTCCATCTCCTCCGGGCTCACGATTGCTTTGATCTTCTCGAAGAGTGTCTCCGGAACCGCATAGGACTGATAGCTGTGCTTCGGCTTGCCGCACTCCGCGATGATGGAATCGAAGAAGCCGATGATCTGCTTGTTCACTTCATCTGCACGGTAAATGGCCTCGATCATCTGCTCATCGGAGATCTCGTTGGCGCCGGCCTCGATCATGATAACCTTTTCACGGGTTGAGGCAACGGTCAGCTTCAGATCCGAAACAGCCTTCTCGGCATTGCCCGGGTTGATGATAAATTCACCATTGATCAGACCCACCTGAGTTGCTGCACAGGGGCCGTCGAAGGGAACATCGGAAAGGCTTGCAGCCAGGGAAGATCCCAGCATGGCCAGAAGCTCCGGTGCGCAGTCCTGGTCAACCGAGAGAACAACATTGTCCAGAAGGACATCGTTGCGGTAATCCTTCGGGAAAAGCGGACGCATCGGTCTGTCGATAACACGTGCGGTCAGAATGGCATTGTCGCCGGCTCTGCCCTCTCTCTTCTTAAAACCGCCCGGGAACTTGCCGACAGAATACATCTTCTCCTCGTACTCAACGGAAAGCGGGAAGAAATCAATGCCGTCCTTCGGCTTCTGGGATGCTGTGCAGGTGGACAGTACCGTGGTGTCGCCGTAATGCATCAGCGCTGCACCGTTGGCCTGTGCACATACACGATCAATGTCAATGGTCAGGGTTCTGCCTGCCAGTTCCATAGAATAACTCTTGTACATGTACTGAACCTCCATAAAAAAAGGGCAGAGAAAAAGCTTCTCCACCCTCGCAAAAACATAATTACTTTCTGATTCCGAGCTTCTCGATCAGTGCTCTGTAACCATCCAGATCTGTCTTCTTGAGATAATCAAGAAGGCCTCTTCTGTGACCAACCATCATCAGAAGTCCACGTCTTGAGTGGTGGTCCTTCGGATTCTGCTTCAGATGCTCAGTAAGCTCTGCAATTCTGTAGGTC
This sequence comes from Oribacterium sp., assembly GCA_963592375.1. GTDB lineage: Bacteria > Bacillota > Clostridia > Lachnospirales > Lachnospiraceae > Oribacterium. Next base: position 1,777 of record CAVAXR010000058.1, read on the forward strand.
AGAATAGCTACCTGAACCTCCGGTGAACCTGTATCACCAGCCTTACGGCCGTACTCAGCGATCAGCTCTGCCTTCTTCTCTTTTGTAATCATTTTGAAATCCTCCTTAAATATTGAATCTTACGTCTGACGGAACCGCCGGAAGGAGTCCGAACGATCATGCCGACGCGCAAACCTCCGTTATATTATCAGATCAGTTTCCCAAAGTCAATGGATTTTCCTGAAAATAACGTTCTGTATAGGCCACATCCTTCTCCAGCTGCTTTCTGAGCTCTTCTAATGAAGAAAAACGCTGCTGGTCCCGGATGCGGTCGACAAAATCCACACGGATTTTCTTGTCGTACAGGTCACCGCTGTAGCCCAGCACATGGGTCTCGATGTCGACAGCATTTCCCTCGGCCACCGTAGGATTGTCCCCCACATTGGTCATGCCGCGGTAAAGCTTCTGATCAATGAGCACGCGGCTCACGTAAACACCGGCCGCAGGCAGAGACTTGCCCGCTGACGGAAGAATGTTTGCCGTGGGGAAGCCCAGCACCCGGCCGCCGAGCTGACGCCCGTGCACCACCACACCGGCCATGCTGAAGTAGCGTCCCAGAAGCTCGCGGGCCTTCCGGACATTTCCCTTCGCGATTTCTTCCTTAATGAAGCTGCTGGAAATTTCCCTGGGATTGCCGTCATCATCCAGCACCTGTCGCTTCTCGATCACATGCACTGTATAGCCGCAGCGTGCAGCCTCTCTCTCGAGAAGCGCTGCATTTCCCTCGGCCTTATAGCCGAAGCTGCAGTCTGTACCGGCCACGATGTCTGAGGCATGCATACCGTTCACCAGCACCTTTTCCAGAAAGCTCTGCGGCGACATGCACATGGTTTCCCGTGTCATCGGGAACTCGAACATGTAGTCGAAGCCCTGATTCCGAAGCCGCGTCAGATGCTCTGCTGCGGTGGAAATCACCGGATGCGATGTATTCTGCACCAGATTTGCCGGATTCTGCGAAAAGGTCAGCACCGCAGTCTTCAGGTTTTTCTCCTTTGCGATGCGGAAAACCTCCTCGAAGATCAGCTGATGCCCGCGATGTCCGCCGTCAAACTTGCCGAAACAGACCACGGCCGGCACCGGCACATAGACCGGCGGAAGCACAGCATCCATGAGATGTCCCTCGGCCGACAGCTTTTCAAGCTCCGACAGATGATAACAGTCCGCCAGTGTGAAAGCGCCTACCCGTGTACGGGTGAGCTTCGTCATCACTGCACCGCAGCCAAGCTTCGCGCCGATGTCCGCACAGAGTGTACGGATATAGGTACCTTTGCTGCAGCGCACGGACATCCTCACCTTCGGCAGACTGATTTCCAGAATATCGATGGCGAAGATCCGGATCCGCACCGGCTTCCGCTCCACCACTCTTCCCTTACGGGCAAGATCACAGAGCTTCTTTCCGTTCACCTTCTTCGCGCTGTACATGGGCGGCACCTGGTCATACTCCCCCACCATGGACTGAATTGCTTCCCGGAGCATTTCCTCTGTACAGCTGACTTCCGAACGGGTCAGAATCGTTCCTGTGCTGTCCTCCGTGTCACTGGTCAGGCCCAGCTCCAGCTCCGCCTCATATACCTTGTCGGTTCCTGTGATATCCGTCACCAGCTTGGTTGCCCTGCCGGCACAGACCACCAGCACGCCCTCAGCCATCGGGTCCAGCGTTCCCGTATGCCCTATTTTCTTTTCATGGAGAATGGCCCGAAGCCGCTTTGTCACATCAAAGCTCGTCCAGCCCTTCTCCTTGTATACATTTATAATTCCATCCATCAATTATTTCGTTTCCGCAGGTCTTCTGCTTCGGAACTCCGGTGCATCCATCTGCAGGGAAAGCTGCTGCATCACGTTGTTCAGCACATCATGATAGGAGCCCTGCAGCGTACATCCCGCCGCCATTTTGTGACCGCCGCCGCCGAAGGCCTGAGCTGTTCTGGATACATCCAGCATAGGATTGTTGGAGCGTAGGCTCACCTTAAAGATCTGATTGCCCACCTCATAGGCAAATACCGCGCCGTCCACATCCCGGGTCTCCCGCAGAGTACCCACGATGCCGTCAATGTCTTTCGTGGTCACCTTGTAAAAGCGCATGTCCTTAAGCGTGATCCAGCCGGCCATGATGCGCCGGTCCATCAGCAGCATGCTCTCCATCAGCACCCGTCCGGTCACCTGCTGCTGCGCATAGGTCCGCATATAGAAGCTGTCGTCAATGATGCTTCCGAAGTCCACGCCGCGTCCCATCAGAAAGCCTGCAATCTCCATCGTATGCTTCGAGGTGCAGGAATATTTGAAGACACCGGTATCATGCACGATGCCCGTATAGAGGCAGACAGCCGCCGCAGTGTCAATGTATTCCGGGTCCATCAGGTCAAACACCACTTCACTGGCGCTGGACGCGTCCGGCAGAATCACAGCATGCTCATACTTTGTGTCGTTTGTGACATGATGATCCGCCACAAAGAGCTTCCGGGCATTCTTCGCAAGAACCTGATAGTCACCCAGCCGGTCAAAGCCCGCACAGTCGCACATGATGCAGAGATCGTACTTTCTCTCTGACGGCACATGGATAATGCTGTCGAAGCCCGGCATGTAGGCAAACTTGACATTTGCCTCCTGCAGGTAAACATTTACCTTCTTATCAGGCCAGCGCTTCCCGATATACGCCTTCGTACCAAGTGTGGAGCCCAGACAGTCTCCGTCCGGATTTGTATGGCCCACGATGCATATGGAATCCGCTTCCTGAATCAGCCGATTAAAAACCTCTTTCATTCTGCTTAGAAATCCTCATCCTCTTCGTCATCATACGAATTGTCTGCATTGACCGGAAGTCCGACAGGACGCTCCGCATCCTCCCTGCTTACCCTGCCGATCAGCGCATCCATCCGCGCACCGTATTCTACGGAATGATCCGCCTTGAACTGAAGCTCCGGCGTATGTCTGAGATTCAGCCCCTGCGCAAGCCCCCGGCGAAGGAAGCCGGCAGCTGCCCGCAGTCCCTCCAGCGTCTTGTCCATGGACTCGTCACTGCCCAGTACCGACACATAGACCTTGCAGTACTGAAGGTCCGGCGTCAGCTCGACGCCGGTGACATTGGTCATGGGAGACACGCGGGGATCCTTCACATCCCGGATGAGCATGGAAAGCTCCCGCCTCACATCCTCATTCCGTCTCTGATATTTGAAATTCTGTTTTTTCAACGCTTAACCTCTTCCATTACATAAGCCTCGATCTGGTCATCCACCTGGAGATCGGAGAAGCCTTCGAATACAAGACCGCACTCGTAGCCGGTCTTCACTTCCTTGACATCGTCCTTGAATCTCTTGACAGATGCAATCGAGCCCTCGAAGATCTGCTCCTCGCCGCGGGTGATTCTCACCTTCGCGCCGCGCTGCACCATACCGTCAAGCACATAGGAGCCTGCGATGGTGCCGACGCCGGAGGACTTGAAGATCTGACGGATCACGGCGTGACCGATCACCTTCTCCTCGTATACCGGGGCCAGCATGCCCTTCATGGCATTCTCGATATCCTCGATTGCCTTGTAGATAATGTTGTAGAGACGCACATCCACGTGCTCGCGGTCTGCTGTCTCCTTCGCCATGGCATCCGGCTTCACATCGAAACCGATCACAATGGCGTTGGAAGCACTGGCAAGAGACACATCGGACTCGTTGATGGCACCCACGCCGGCGTGGATCACCTTTACCTGCACCTCTTCGTTCTTGATCTTCAGAAGAGAATCCTTCACTGCCTCTACAGAACCCTGTACGTCGGCCTTGATGATGATCGGCAGCTCCTTGAGCTCGCCTGCCTTGATCTGGTCGAAGAGCGCATCCAGAGAAACCTTCTTCTTGGACTCCTCCACCATTCTCTGCTTATTCTCTGTAACGAAGGCAGCCGCATAGGCCTTGGCTTCCCTCTCGTTCTCCTTCACCTGGAAGATCTCGCCCGCATTCGGAACGGAATTCAGTCCCAGAATCTCCACCGGCATGGACGGTGTCGCCTTCTTGATGCGCTCGCCCTTGTCGTCAATCATGGCACGAACCTTGCCGTAGGCAGAACCAACAGCCACCACGTCGCCCACATGCAGCGTACCCTTCTGTACCAGGAGACGCGCCACGGAGCCGCGGCCCTTGTCGAGCTCAGCCTCGATCACGACGCCGTAAGCATTTCGATTCGGGTTCGCCTTCAGCTCCATCACATCAGCCTCCAGCGCAATGTTCTCCAGCAGATCCTCGAGTCCCTCACCGGTCTTTGCGGAAACCGGACAGCAGATGATATCTCCGCCGTAGTCCTCCGGCACCAGATTATACTGCATCAGCTCCTGCTTAACGCGCTCCGGATTTGCCGCCGGCTTATCGATCTTGTTGATGGCAACGATCACCTGGGTATTGGCTGCCTTGGCATGGTTGATGGCCTCCACAGTCTGCGGCATGATGCCGTCATCTGCTGCCACCACCAGCACCGCGATATCTGTGGACTGGGCACCACGCATACGCATGGCGGTAAATGCCTCGTGTCCCGGTGTATCCAGGAAGGTGATCACACGGTCCTCGCCGTTCACCGCAACCTTCACCTGGTAGGCACCGATGGACTGGGTAATGCCGCCGTGCTCGCGGGCGGTAACATTGGTATTCCGGATCGCATCCAGAATTGAAGTTTTACCGTGGTCAACGTGACCCATAACGCAGACAACAGGCGGTCTGGAAATCAGCTCCTCATCGCTGTCCTCCTGGCTGTCCTTCACCAGCTCGGCGATCACATCCACCTTCTCTTCCTGCTCGCAGAGAATGTCGTACTCAACGGCAATGTTCTCTGCCTCCTCATAGGAAAGCTCGGTATTCAGCGTCACCATCTTGCCCTGCAGGAAGAGCTTCTTGATGATCTCCGCCGGCTTCAGCTTCATCTTATCGCTGAGATCCTTGATCGTGATGGTCTCCGGGATGGTGATGGCCTTGATCTCTTCCTCAACCGGCTTCACTACCTCCGGCTTAATGAATGCGCCCTTGCCGCCCTTCTTCGGTCCCTTGTGTACGACCTGATCGTCTCTCTCGTAGCTCTGCTGTGCGCCATACTTGTTCTGCTTTCTGGTGTTGCGGTTCTTCTGAGAGATAGATGCCTTCTCATTTTCAAAGCTCTTGCCGCCGTAATTCTTCTTCTGGGGCTTCACTGCATCATGCCGCTGGGTATTCTTCTTCTCTACAATATCCGGTGCAGCCTGGGCAGCGCCGTCCTTTCTCGGGCCGAAGCTTCTCCGCTCGCCGTTCTGCGGACGTGCCGCACCATCCGGGCGCGGACCTCTCCTGTCGCCGTTCTGCGGGCGGCCGCCGCGCTCGTTTCTCGGGCCGCGGTCTCCCTGTGGACGATTGCCGTCCCTTCTGTCACCAAAGCTTCTCCGCTCGCCGTTCTGCGGACGTGCCGGGCGGCCGTCTCTGCCGCCGGCCGTTCTCTGCTGACCGTCTCTCTGCTGGGACTCTGCCGGCTTTCTCTCGGCCTGCTGTGTCTGAGCCTGAGCAGCAGAGCGTTCCTGGGCTGCCTTTGCCTGGCGCTCACGCTCTTCACGTGCCTTCGCCTCAGCCAGCTCCTGCTGCCGCTTCGCCTCTTCTGCCGCCTGACGCTCACGCTCGATGCGTGCCGCCTCCTCCCGGCGCTCCTGCTCCTCCTGACGGCGCTGAATCTCGTTCAGCTCCTTCAGCGGTGTCACGCGGGCTGTTCCGGGCGGCAGGGGCCGTCCGTTCGGGGACTTTTTCTGCACCGGCTTCTCTGCAGCCTTCTCACCGCTCTTCGCCTTATCTGAAAAGCGATTGCTGAGCGGATGATTCTTGTGGTTCACGGAATTCTGTGAATGGAATACAACAGCAAGCTTCTTTTTCTTCGGAGCTGCATTCTCCTTCTTCTCACCCCTGTTGCTTCCATTCTCTCTCATTTCATCAGCCATTCACACTACCTCCGTCCAAAATACGTTTCATCTGCTCCGCAAATCCATCATCCTCAACTGAGACGGATGAGCGTTCCTCTCTTCCCATAGCCTTCCCGAGGCTTTCCTTCGTGCCGTAAATATAAAAGGCAAGCTGCCGGTAGTCCGCCATGTTCCGGAATTTCTTCTTGGTATTCTCTGATGCATCCTCCGGAACGATCACCAGCCTGGACCGGCCCTCCTTCACGGATTTCTCCGTGGCGAATTCGCCGGACCGCACTCTGCCGGCCCGCATGGCGAGCCCCAGCAATCCGTAAAATCTATTCTGCAAGCTGTTTAAGCTCCTCCTGAAGCTGCTGATAGACCTGCTTCGGCACTTCCTCCTTAAAGGATCTCTGCAGCGCCTTCCGCTTCTCTGCCTTCTCGAGACAGTCCGCTTTTCTGCAAATGTAGGCGCCGCGGCCGTTCTTTCTGCCGCCCGGATCCAGGGAAAGCTCTCCCTCCGGACTCCGTACGATGCGCAGCAGATCACTC
>CAVAXR010000059.1:0-8106 GCA_963592375.1 Oribacterium sp.
CAGCCTGTACCGTCCTCATTTCTGCTGTATTCTTCTATGATGTAAATCGGTCTGTCCTTCAGCTCTTCAAAGAGCACCGCGATGTATTCGCCGATGATGCCCAGCAGGAAAAAGAGCACGGAAAACATGAAGCAAAGCAGTACCACGATGGTGGCATAGCCGGAGGGTGCGCCCTTGCGGGTGCACAGCGTATAAATCAGCACCGTGAGCCCCATCAGACTGCTGACGAAGCCCGCCGCAATGCCAAGCTTCAGCGGCATATTCGAGAAGCACATGATTGTGTTGATCGAAAAGGTCAGCAGCTTCCGAAGAGAATAGTGGCTTTCACCTGCCACTCTGGCCGCCGCCTCATATTTAAGTATCGTCTTCCGAAAGCCCACATTCTGTACGTAACCGCGCAGGAAGCGCACCTTTTCGCGGTAGCTCTGCTTCAGCACCTGCTGCACATTCCGGCTGATGACGAAGAAATCCGAGGCATTCGGTTCGAAATGCACATCCGATACGTGGTTGATGAGCCAGTAGAAGCCGCCGGAGGTGATGTTTTTGATGAATCCCGCAGATCGGTTCTGTGTCCGCACCATGGAGATCACCTCATAGCCTGCATTGAGCTTCTCCGCAATATCCGAGAAACAGGCCGGCGGATGCTGCAGGTCGGCATCCATAAATACCAGTGCATCTCCCCGGGCGTAATCAAGTCCGGCTGTCATAGCCGCTTCATGGCCGAAGTTCCGGGAAAAGCTCAGGTACCGCACATGCGCCGCATCCGTCCGCGCCAGCTCCTGCAGAATGCCGAGCGTGCCGTCGCGGGAGCCGTCATTTACGAAAAGAAATTCGTAGGTCCAGCCCTTTTCCGTAAGTCCTTCAGCGTATTCACCGGCAACTCTATGAAATTCGCGCAGTCCCGCCTCTTCATTATAGGCAGATACCACAATCGTCAGAAGCTTTTCTCTCACTTGTCCAGAACCTCGATTTCCCGGCCGCTGTGGGAGGGCACGCGCTTCTCCTCCGGCGGCAGCTGCATATAATCTCCGTAAAGCATCTTCAGCACCCGGTCCCAGTCACGGGGTCCCAGGAAGCTCTCCCCTTCGAAGGGGAATTCGATCGCCGGCTCCTCCCAGCTGTTGTCCACCACACAGTACTGGAAATCCGGCTGGTAGTTGGAAAAATAGGACTGCCTCGTGAGCCTTCCGATCCGATTCACCCGATCCGTGTACTGCCGGGCCCAGCGCTCCTGCAGCCGGAAAATCCAGGGCATCGGCAAATGTCTTCCCACCGAAGACAGGAGCTTCACCTCCAGCTTCTGCACGCCCTGATATTTCGAAAAATCCAGCTGCCGCCGGTGCCCCATGCCAAGACCGAAAACAATCTGCTGCCGCAGCCGGCAAAGCCTGCCGAGAAGCTTCGAATCCGGCAGCCGGTCCAGGATAAAGAGATCCACCCAGAGATGATTGAGCTTTCCTTCATAAAAGCTCTGGTCCGCATCATCCTCTGCATGCCGCCGGGAATTCTTGTAGATCACCCGGGGAACGAAATCATAGAAGGCCTTTCCGTTCCGATATTCATCAGGCATGACCAGCTCCAGCTTGTCCGGCAGCTCATCCTTCACCTTGCAGAAGGCATCGAACTCCTCACGCCGGAACAGAAGATCCACATCATCATCCCAGGGAATGAAGCCCTTATGCCGCACAGCGCCGAGCAGCGTACCGGAATCAATCATGTAGCTGATGTGGTGCTTCCGGCAGACCGCATCGATCGCCCGCAGAATATCAAGATTCGCCTCATGCACCTTCTGAAGATCAAATTCCCAGTTTTCCTGTTTTTCCATTTCCAACTCCAGTTTTCTGCCTAGCATACAGTTTAAATGCAGCCTCTGTTACAGATTCATCTCGAGCTGGTAGCCCTCGATGAACTTGCCTTCGGCAAGCATGTCCCCTGTCGGGCACATGTCAAATCGTTTCGAAGTTTGCCTGATGCAAACTTCTACACTCTCAGCCCATCAATGATGACTTTAGAGATATAATCCAGCTTTTCGTCGGTCATGCCGGGATATACGCCCACCCAGAAGCTGTCCCGCATGATCCGATCTGTGTTCTCCAGGCTTCCGACCACGCGGTAGCCCTCTCCGCTCGCCCGCATTTCATCAAAGCAGGGATGCTTAATGAGATTTCCGGCAAAGAGCATTCTGGTCTGCACGCCGTGCTTCTCGATATAGGGCACCAGCTTTTCCCGGTCCACGCCCTCGCGGCAGGTCATCAGGAAGCCGAACCAGCTCGGATCCGAATTCGGCTCGGCCTCCGGCAGAATCAGATGCTTTTCTGCCCCGCCGGCCATCAGCTTTTCCCTAAGATAATTGAAATTATGCCGCCGCCGTGCCGCAAAGCCGGGAAATTTCTCCAGCTGTGCCACACCCACGGCCGCCTGCATGTCGGTCGCCTTAAGATTATAGCCGAAATGCGAATACACATACTTATGGTCATAGCCCTTCGGGAGATCGCCGTACTGTCCGTCAAAACGGTGGCCGCAGGTGTCGTCGCGTCCCGGCGCGCACCAGCAGTCGCGGCCCCAGTCGCGGAAGGAGCGCATGATCCGGTGCAGCAGCGGACTGTTGGTATAGGTCGCGCCGCCCTCTCCCATCGTCATATGATGCGGCGGATAGAAGGAGCTCGTGCCGATATCGCCGATGGAGCCGGTAAAGCGGGTCTCCCCGTTCAATGTATAGGTGCTGCCCAATGCATCGCAGTTATCCTCCACAAGCCACAGCTTATGGGCATCACAGAAGGCCTTCACCGCCTCCAGATTAAAGGGATTGCCCAGCGTATGCGCGATCATCACCGCCTTTGTCTTCGGAGACAGTGCTTCCTCCAGCTTCGTTACATCAATGCCATAGCCCGGCAGCGTCACATCCACAAACACCGGTACCGCACCGAACTGAATGGCCGGTGTCACGGTAGTCGGGAAGCCCGCTGCCACGGTGATCACCTCGTCTCCCCGCCGAATGCGCCGCTCACCGAGCAGCGGTGAGGTCAATGTCGCAAAGGCCAGCAGATTCGCGCTGGAGCCGGAGTTCACGAGGCTCACATATTTCACGCCCAAATACTCTCCGAACTTCTTCTCAAATTCCGCTGTATACCGTCCGGCCGTCAGCCAGAACTCCAGCGCGGAATCCACCAGATTCACCATTTCCTTCTCATCATATACCCGGGAGGCATAGGGAATCCGGTCGCCCTCCCTGTAGGCAGCCTTCTCCGGCGAACTCTTGTACTTTCGTGCATAGTCCGCCACCAGCTCCAGTATTTCCTGCCGTGCCTGCTCCTCTGTCTTCTCTGTCATGCTCATCTCCTGTATTTTCCGGTGTTTCTTCGATCTCGAAGGCACACCCTCATTTCAAAAATTCTCTGATCTGCCGCTCCGTAAAGGCTCTCAGATCTGCACCGTCCGCATAGGCCCGGTACCACTTCACCGTCTCCGCCACAGCCTCAGAGACCGTCCATACCGGCTGCCAGCCGAGCTTTTCCCTGAGCTTTCCGCAGTCCAGCTGCAGAAAGGCCGCCTCATGGGGCGCATTTTCCTCCGCCATGCTCTGCCAGAAGGCCTCCGGTCCCCAGTTCTCCACGAAAAGATCACAGAGCTTACCGGTTGTGATCACATCCGTCAGCGCCGGCCCCACATTATAGCAGCCCTCGTACCGGCTGCCTCTTTGGAAAATGTCTTCGCCGTCACTTTCCTCGTATCCCGCCTGCTTTGCTGCCAGCGTGAGATACACGAGAAGCGGCTCCAGCACATGCTGGTACGGCCGGGTGCTGTAGGGATTCCGCACATGAATCGGGCGTCCCGCCATCGTATCCCTCACGCAGTCCGGTATGATTCGATCCGGTGCAAAGTCTCCGCCGCCGATAACATTTCCCGCCCGGGCAGTGGAGATCCTCACTGCATCCGCGTCCGAGAAGAAGGACTTTTTGTAGCTGTGCGTCACCAGCTCCGAGCAGGACTTCGAGTTGGAGTACGGGTCAAAGCCATCCAGCTTCTCGTCCTCCCGGAACGGATGATCCGTCAGATCCTGATTTTCATAAACCTTATCGGTCGTCACATTCAGCACCGAACGCACCACACCGCCGATCCGCACACACTCCAGAAGATTTACAGTGCCCATCACATTGCTCTCGTAGGTCTCCCGGGGATGCACATAGCTCTCCCGCACAATGGGCTGTGCCGCAAGATGCAGCACGATTTCCGGATCTGCTTCCTTATAGAAGTGCCTGAGATGCGCGAAGTCCCGGACATCGCCAATCTCCGAATGCATCTCATCGGAAAGCCCGAGCAAATGAAAAAGCGCCGGTTCTGTGGGCGCTTCCAATGCATAACCGTACACCTCTGCACCGAGCAGAATCAGCATCAGGGAAAGCCAGCTGCCCTTGAAACCGGTATGGCCCGTCAGAAGCACCCGCTTTCCGCTGTAATATCGTTTCAGTTCTTCAAAATTCATGTTTGTCCTCTGGCTTCAGGCCCGGGCACCGTCAATGCCGTCCCGAACCTGAACTTCTATTTCCGTCCTCTGCCTTCGTTTTACCAGCGCTTCCAGGGTGCCTTGCCGCTCGCCCAGAGCTCCTCCAGCAGCTTCTTCTCCCGCTGGGTATCCATACACTGCCAGAAGCCGGGATGATAGAAGCTCATCAGCTCGCCGTCCTCTGCCAGCTGATGCATGGGATCCCGCTCCAGCACCGTACTGTCATCCTTAAGATATCCGAAGATCTCCGGGTTCAGCACCATAAAGCCGCCGTTGATGATGGCGCCTTCTGACTCGTCCTTCTCCCGGAAGGCCCGCACCTCTCCGTCTGCCGCCACATCCAGCACACCCTTCTGCTGCACCAGACTCACTGTGGTCAGTGTGGCGATTTTGCCATGACTCTGGTGGAAACGCAGCAGTCCGGCGAGATCCACATCCGCCACGCCGTCACCGTAGGTCAGCATAAAGGGCTCATCACCGATGTAGGGCTGAATCCGCTTGATCCGCCCGCCGGTCATGGTATTGAGTCCGGTATCCACCACCGTCACCTTCCAGTTCTCGGAGGCATTGTTGTGCACCTCCATCTGATTGTTCGACATATCAAAGGTGATATCCGCATTGTGCAGAAAGTAATTCGCAAAAAATTCCTTGATCACATACTGCTTATAGCCAGCCAGGATAATAAAATCATTAAATCCATAGGAGGAATAATACTTCATGATATGCCAGAGAATCGGCATTTCCCCGATTTCGATCATGGGCTTCGGTTTCAAATGGGACTCCTCGGAAATGCGCGTTCCGAAGCCTCCCGCAAGAATAGCAACTTTCATAACAGCCTCCGCTTCGTATACATACGCTTCACTATAGCATAAAACAGCGTCAGAATGAAGTGTGCAACGGGAATTATTCATCACAGCAAAAAACACCCGCCGAAATGTATTCGGCGGGTGTTCCTCATGCGGTACCCGCAGCTGCCTGCGGATATCCTCTGATTTCGATTAAATAGGCATGATGCCAAGGATTGCGGCAAAGATCATGCACAGGATCGAGAAGCCCCAAACGTAAAGGAAGGAGTTCTTGATGTGATCCTTGATATCCACGTCTGCCAGACCAACACCCAGCAGGGTTGCCGGTACCATCGGGCTGATGAAGGTTGCGCAGTTTCTGCAGACAACCATGGCTGTTGCGATCGGAAGTGCTGCTACACCGTAGCTCTCGCCGATGCCGATCATAACCGGAAGCATACCGTAGAAGTAGCTGTCGGTATCGAATGCCAGGGCAAGAGGTACAGAAAGGATACCGATAACCAGCGGCAGGTGTGTACCAAGAGCAGCCGGAAGGATCATGGAAATGATGGTGGACATGCAGGATACAACGCTGTCGATCTCCACATCGCCGACCTTAGCGGTCTTAACCAGGATACCCATCAGGACAGCTGCGCCCATAAGTGTGGAGCACATGGTCAGAGCCGGGCCTGCATGACGGTTGATGATCTTCTTCTGCATCTTCACGTCGCCGTAGTTTACCAGGATGCTGATGCCTACGCCAAGCATGAACGGAACATAGCTCGGGAACTTATCCCAAACCAGAAGTGCGATAACGGCAATGGTCAGAGCCACATTGAAGGCGAACAGCTTCGGACGAGCCAGCTCGTTGCTCTCTGCTGAAGCAGCAGCTGTATCAACAGCAACTGCACCCTCAGTCTGTGCAAGCTTGCCGTGGATGCCGGCGCCTCTCTTCTTCTCCTGAAGACCGGAGAGAACAGCATGGCCGAGTGCAAGGCAGATACCGAATACCTGTACCGGAATCAGAGTGCTCCAGAGATTACCGGCCTCCATGCCAAGCACGGATGCTGCTCTCATGGTCGGGCCGGCCCAGGGCATCAGGTTCATAACGCCCATGGACAGAACGGCAACTCTCAGGAGAGTGGTCGGTCTCATGTGCATCTTCTGGTAAACCGGAAGCATGGAAGGAACTACGATCAGGAAGGTAGAAGCTCCGCCGCCGTCCAGGTGGCCGATGATTGCAATGATGGCAGTCATCACGGTTACGCCGACAACGCTGTCGCCAACCATGCCCATCAGCTTGTTGATGATAACATCAAACATACCGGCATCGGTCATGATACCGAAATACAGAACGGAGAACACGAACAGTGCCGCTGTGGGACCTGTGCTGCTGAAGCCGCTCTTGATCAGTGAGCCGATATTGTCAATGCTGTAGTATCCGCCCAGAACCAGGATCAGTGCCAGGATAGACGGGAACAGGATGAATGCAATGCTCGGCAGTGTCTTACTCTTGAACAGAGTGACCACAATAGCGATAATGGTCAAAAATCCAAGAAGACCAACTACGATAGGACTCATGATTTTTCCCCCTTGAAAAATGCGAATGTACGATAGTTTCAAACGTGATGATTCTATCCCAGCTCCATTGTTTTGAAAAATATTTTGTATGTGAATATGTCCATAGGTTTTTCCTATGGTCTGCATCAAATTCAAAGCCGGATCATATTCACATTACGCTCAGCCCTTCAGAAAGTCCTGATTCAGAATCCGGATACGCGCACCGGAGAATTCCAGCAGTCCCTCATCCCGCATCCGGCAAAGCTCCCGTGAGAGTGCGCTTCTGTCCACGCAGAGAAATTCCGCGAGCTCCGTCCGGCTGTAGGGGAGACTGACATTTCCCTTCTCATCCATCGGCAGCGTCTGCAGATAGATTTTGATCCGGTCCCGGAGCCGCTTCTGCGCAAGAATCCGGATCTTCGTATTGAAAAACAGCAGCTGCTTCGCCATCTCCTGCATGAGATTCGCCGTCACCTGCATCCGGCAGGGACAGGTCATGGTCTGCTGGGACAGAAGCGCCCCGAAATCGAGCAAAAGCACGCTGCAGTCGCTTTCCGCCCGGAGACTCACGGGACTCGTTGACCAGCCTGTACAGGACAGCTCCGCGCCGAAGACATTTCCCTCGGTCATCCGGCAGATGCTGATCTGGTTGCCGCTCTCATCATAAAGATACTCCGACAGGCTTCCCGCAAGCACAATGCCGGTGTTCTGCGCCCTCTGCCCCTGCTCCGCCAGGTGCGCGCCCTTCGAAAACTTCCGCACCCGCGCATTCAGGCACTGCAGGGCTTCCTCGTATTTACGCGGCATGATGCCGTTGAACATGCCGCATTTCTGCAGAATCGGATAATATTGCTCCATCATAAATTCCTTCGTCTGTTGCCATAACAACTGTTTTGCACCGATTAGTTGTGATAAACTAACCGTTAGTTCATTCTAATATTCTATGAATTTACAGCACAAAAGTCAAACGATCTATAAGGAGAAACAATTCATGCAGTCACTGGGAATAGATATCGGTTCCTCATCCGTCAAGCTTGTCCTGCTGGAGGGCGGCCAGCCTGTCGCGAAATGGCTGGCGGTACATCACGGCCGTCCCTTCGAAGCGGTTCGCCGCGGTCTTTCGGCGCTGCCGCTCTCAGACGCAGACACAAATGAAGAAAAGGGATTTGCCCTCGCCGTCACGGGCAGCAGCGCGGAGGCCCTTTTGGAAAATGCCGTCGTGCCCGGCATTGACGAAATCCCCGCCATTGCAGAGGG
>CAVAXR010000060.1:0-8084 GCA_963592375.1 Oribacterium sp.
CCTTTCCCTCATGCAGCACCGTCACGCAGTCCGCTACCTGTTTCACGAAATCCATGTCATGCTCCACCACGATGATGGTACAGTCCTTCTTGATCTCCTGCAGAAGCTCACCGGTACGGAAGGTCTCCGGCTTGCCCATGCCGGCCGCCGGCTCATCCAGCATGATGATCTCCGGCTTCTGCACAAACTGCATTGCAATCTCCAGCCACTGCTTCTCGCCATGGGCAAGGGAGCCTGCCGGCACATGCTGCCGGTTCCTGAGGCCTACCTTTTCCAGTGTTTCCTCAATCCAGTCTCTTTCCTCCTTTGTGGTCTTATGGAAGATGGACTTCCATACGCCCTTGCTGCCGCGGAGCGACAGCTCCATATTTTCGAATACCGTCAGGTTCACGAAAACCGAGGGGACCTGGAACTTCCGTACCACACCTTCATTGACAATCCTGTACTCCTTCATACCGGTCAGCCGCTTTTTTTCACCGGCCAGCGGATAGAAGGTAACATTCCCATCCGTGGGCTTCGTCTTTGCACAGATAATGTCCAGCAGCGTGGTCTTGCCGGCGCCGTTCGGGCCGATGAAGAAGTGAATGGTATTCCTCTTTACATTGACATTGACCTCTGTCAGCGCCCGGAAGCCGTCGAAAACCACGGAAATGTTTTTGATCTTAAGAACCGTATTTACATCTGCCATCGTTAAGCCGCTCCCTTCTCTGCTGCCGCCATGCCCATTTTCTGTTGTTTCGCACGGATGCGCCTGCCGTCCTTCAGCTTATTCAGAAGCGCCGGCAGCTGATCCCGCACAATGCCGACAATACCGCCCTTAAAGAACAGAATTGTCACTACAAACAAAAGGCCGATGATGTACTGCCAGCTTTCCGCCAGACTGCCGGAGCTCAGATTGTACTCACAGAGGTTAATGAGAAAAGCACCGATGACCGCACCGATAAGCGTTCCTCTGCCGCCGATGGCCACCCAGATCACCATGGTGATGGAATAGCTGATGGACATCTGTGTCGGTGTAATGGAGCCGTTGAAGTTCACAAAGAGCGCACCGGCAATCGCCGCAAAAAGCGCCGACACCACGTAGATGAAATTCTTAAAGCTGCTGACACAGTAGCCGGAGAAGTAGGTTCTGTTCTCCCCGTCCCGGATCGCGATCAGAAGCCGTCCGAACTTAGTCTTTACGAGATACGCGGACAGACAATAGATCACTACCAGAAAAGCCAGTGCCACATAGAAAAGGACGATCAGATTTCCCTGATTCTTGTCGCCGCGCAGACTGCCGAGCAGGGACTGGATCTGGCTGATGCCGACATTTCCGTTCGTATACGGAGAAAGCGCAATAAAAACAGAATAGGCCGCCCAGGTCAGTGCCTGGGAAATGATGGAGAAATATACACCTCTGACCCGGTTCTTGAAAATGAAGTAGCCGATGATGCCGGAAACAGCAGCGGGCACCAGCACAATCATAAGGAAGGTACCCGGCAGACTCAGGAAGGGTTTCCAGATCAGCGGCAGCTCCTTGAGACCGCCGACCTGCATGAAGTCCGTGATCCTGCCCTGGGTCTGTACCATCTTCAAATACATGCCCATGCCGTAGGCGCCGAGACAGAAGTACAGTCCGTGGCCGAGGCTCAGGATACCCGTATAGCCCCAGATCAGATCCAGGCCGATCGCCACAATGGCGAAGGCCGTACATTTTCCAAGGAAGAGCACCGTCGTGCCCTTCACTGCCCCGTTCACCAGCAGCACCGGCATCAGCGCCAGCGCCAGTACAATCAGGACAAAACAGATATGATAACCGTTTATTTTTCGCTGCTTCATCTGTGCCTCCTTATTCATCCAGCGCTCTGCTGCGTACCGTAAACAGTCCCTGCGGCTTCTTCTGCAGGAAGACAATGATGATGAGAAGAACAATCGCCTTCGCAATAGAAGAGGATGTCACCGTCTCGAAGCCAATGCTGGAGAAGCCGATGATGCCGGAGCCGAGCACCGTGCCCAGAAGCTTTCCGACACCGCCCAGAACCACGGCCATGAAGGTATTGACGATATAGTTCTGTCCGACAGTAGAATCAATGGAACCCAGCAGCGCAATGGCGCAGCCGGAAATGCCGGCGAGCCCGGAGCCCATGGCAAAGGTCAGATTATCGACTCTTCTGGAATTGATGCCCATACACTGGGCCATCGCCCGGTTCTGCATCACCGCCCGCATTTTCCTGCCGAAGCTGCTGTGGTACATCAGGAGCCAGACCAGAAGGAGGCAGAAGCCCACGAGAGCGATAATGAAGAGTCGCGTGAGAGACAGGATTGCACCGGCAATGCGGATGCTGCCGGAAAGCACCTTCGGGGTTGTCACCAGCACGCCCTGCGTTCCGAAGATGGTACGGGCTGCCTGCTGGAAGATCAGGCTGATGCCCCAGGTGGCCAGCAGACTGTCACTTTCCCGTCCGTAAAGTCTGGAGACCACAAGGGTCTCCAGAAGTGAACCGATCAGAAAAGCCACTGCAAAGGCAGCCAGAACGGAAACAAAGTAGCCGATATCTCCCGCATCCCCGGAGATGTATTTTTGAAAGAGTCCCTGCACCACGTAGGTGGTATAGGCACCGATCATCATGAATTCGCCGTGGGCCATGTTGATGACCCGCATCAGTCCGAAGGTTATCGCCAGACCGAGCGACGCCAGTAATATGATGGAAGACAGGCTTAAGCCGTTAAAGATAAGATTCATTCTGCTTTTCCCTCCTGCTGCCTCTGCTGTATTTCTTCTTATTCGATCGGCTGAACACCGGCTGCCACAGCCCAGTCATAGCTTGTCAGGTACGGATCCGGCTCCACCGGGCTGTCTGTAGCAGAAACCTCATAGATGAGGCCATCCTCTGCCACCTGACCGATTCTCACCGGCTTGGAGATGTGCTGATTCTCGCCGTTCACAGTGATGGTTCCCTCCGGCGCCTCAATGCTGAGTCCGTCCAGTGCAGCTCTCACCGCATCGGTATCGAAGCTGCCGGCCTTCTCGCAGGCTGCCTTCCACATGTAAACTGCATCATAAGCAGCTTCAGCCGGGTCAGATGTGACACGGTCCTCACCAAACTTTGCCTTATAGGCTGCCACAAATTCCTTGTTCTTTTCGGTATCTGTGGTCTGA
Organism: Oribacterium sp.; assembly: GCA_963592375.1. Taxonomy (GTDB): domain Bacteria; phylum Bacillota; class Clostridia; order Lachnospirales; family Lachnospiraceae; genus Oribacterium. Next base: position 3,143 of record CAVAXR010000060.1, read on the forward strand.
TAGTAGTTCCAGGAAACCAGGTTGCCCTTCAGGATGTCTGCGCCAATGGTGGCTACCTCCTCCTCTGCGATGGAGAAGGACATGGACATGATGTCATCAGAGCTTATGTTTCTGTCTGCCAGCTGCTTAAAGAAGGAAACGTTGCCGGTACCGTTCAGGGTATTGATGATCACATCCGGCTTTGCCTCTTCAATCTTTGTAATAATAGAAGAAAACTCTGTCTGATCCATGGCGGCGTACTCTTCACCGACAACCTCGGCACCGTCTGCAGCCTCGATCTGCGCATTGATGATCATGTTGGCCGTTCTCGGGAATACATAGTCGGAGCCGATCAGGAAGAAGCGGCTGTAGCCCTGCTCCAGAAGGTACTCGATGGCCGGAACGATCTGCTGATTCGGTGCAGCGCCCATGTATACAATATTCTCGGAGGACTCCATGCCCTCGTACTGTACCGGGTACCACAGCAGGTTGTCATAATCCTCGAAGATCTGCTTTACGGCCTTTCTGGAGGAAGAGGTCCAGCAGCCGAATACGGTGCTGACCTCATCCTCACCGAGCAGCTTCTCTGCCTTGGTGGCAAAGGTTGACGGCTCTGAAGCACCATCCTCCTCGATATACTCGATCTGCCTGCCGAGCACACCGCCGTCTGCATTGATCTCCTCAATGGCCAGCACCTCGGCATCCCTTACAGAGCCCTCACTGATGGCCATGGAGCCGGTCAGGGAATGCAGGAGACCGACCGTTACGGTGCCGCCCTCCGATGTGTCTACTGCCGCTGCTGTGCTTCCGCTCTCTGCCGCCGAGCTGCCGCTCGTGCTGCTCTCCGAACTGCCGGAGCTGCTGCCACAGCCGGTCATCGAAACCGCCAGTGCACAGGCTGCTGCCAGTGCGGTAATCTTTGCCCATGTCTTTCTCATAACTTCTCCTCACTCTTCCTTATATTTCGAATTTTCCATCGCTTCAGGGATATTCACTTTTCGTCGGACAATGCCGGCATTTGCCTCAGAAGCGCCATCTTCCGGTCCTTGTAATAGCAGATCAGATCCACACACTCATCATAGCCCAGCCGCTCACTGTTCAGTGTCATGTCATAGGCCACCGGATCCGTCCACTTCTCCCCGCCGGTATAGTAGCTGTAGTAATCCGAACGATACTTGTCCGTCTGATAGATCATCTGGTCTGCTTCCTGCTTCGTCACATCCAGGCGTTCCATAACCGCTGCCCGGCAGGCCCTTCTGGGTGCCTCCACGTAGACGCTGACCACATTGGGTTCATCCCGCAGGATCATGTTGGCACATTTCCCGATAATGATGCAGGATTCTGTCTTTGCCAGCTCCCGGATGATCTTCGCCTGAATGTTGAAAAGATTCACATCCGAAACGAAATCCCGCTGACTCGGCTCTGCGATCCGGTTGATATTCGGGAACATCTTCAGAGCCATCGCGAATTTTTTTCCCTTCAGCTTCTCATCCGTTTTCACAAACAAGGCCTCGCTGATGCCGCTGTACTCTGATGCCATCTGCAGGATCTGCTTTTCATAGCACGGAATTCCCAGCTTCTGTGAAAGCCGTATGCCGATCTCCTTGCCGCCGCTTCCGAAGCCTCTGGCAATGGTGATGACGTAATTGTCCATACTTCCCCCTTTCTGCATCAAACCGAATGGACACCCCTAGGCTGAGCCCATCTGATAGAAAACAAAAAGGGAGCCAACTTCCGTTATGGAAGTCAGCTCCCTTGCCGTTTCTCTGTTTGATGCAGATACGATAGCATGTTAAATTCTTCACAACAACCTGAAATTTCCGTCTTTTTACCCTGAAAATTCCGTCATCCCCCCAAATGGCCCGTTTTCTTCCGGTACTGCGCCGGCGTTTCTCCGGTATATTCCCGGAAAAGCTTCGTGAAATAATCCGGTGTTTTGTACCCGAGCTTCCCGCTGATCTCGTAGATCCGATCCTCCGTCTCCGCCAGAAGATATCGCGCATACTCCATCTTGTACCGCAGCACAAACCGGCTGAAATTCTCGTTCATCTGCCGTTTAAAAAGCTTTCCGAAGTAGTCCCGGCTCAGCATAAAGGCCTCCGCGATGTCCTTCTGGTTAATGTCTTCGCGCCCGGCAAAGCAGGCCATCAGCTTCTGTGTGAAGCCGGTGCCGGTATCCGCACCGCAGTTCCGGAAAATCATCTCCACCACATCTGCCGCCCCGGCATCCAGCTCCTGCCGGATGTTCATAAGACACTCCCGCAGCGCCTCCGGCGACACCGGTTTGAGAAGATAATCACAGGCCCCGAGCTTCATGCCCTGCCGGACATATTCGAACTCATTGCAGCTGCCGGCAATGACCCTCTGTCCCGGCACCTTCCGTGCCTTCAGCTCCCTGAGAAAATCGAACCCGTTCATCACATCCACGAGAAAAAGATCTATTTTCGACTGTGAAAGCATTTCCAGTGCCTCTTTTCCGTTGTCGGCCACAGCCGCAATCTCGAAGCCCGCCTCCTCCCATACCCGGAGCTTACGATAAAAAAGCTGATTCGTGAGGTCATCCTCTACAAGCATGACTTTGTACATTCCTGCTCCTTTCCGGCTCTGCTTTCTGTTCATCGAGGCCCTATGTATTTTCCAGCAGGAACCAGCCCCACCAGAGCAGAATCCAGAGCATCGCCGCCAGCTTGTTCGCCGCCAGAATGGCCGCATATTCCCGCAGGAAGGCACTGATCCAGTAATACATCCGTGTGCGGGCACCGACGCATTCGCCGCTGAGCCCCGCCTTCCGCGCGTAAATTGCCGTGCGGAGCACATGATAATTGCTGGTCACAAAGATGCATTTGTAGGTTCCTGCCGGTTTCTGCGCCTCGATCAGCGCCTTCGAGTACCGGAGATTCTCCATCGTTGTGGTCGAACGGTTCTCGATGAGGATGTCCTCCGGGGAAATGCCTTTCTCCAGAAGGTAGCCGCGGATCGCCTCTGCCTCGGACAGATCCTCATCATCTCCCTTTCCGCCGGAGGGAATCAGCTTCGCCCGATGACCGCAGCGCTCATAGACCTCGATGGCCTTGTCGATGCGGGACGCCAGCAGCTTCGAAATGCGGTGTCCGTCCAGAAGTCCCGCCCCGTGAATGATAATATAATCATAGTCCGTCCGTACCGGCATCAGGGAATAGGTGATTGTGTATACAATGAGCGTCAGCAATACAAAGGAGTTAAAGAACAGAATGAAAATGCCGGTGAGCGCGAGAATACGAAGCGGCAGAATATCATAGGCAAAGCGTGCCAGCAGAAAAACCGCCAGCGTCAGCAGCAGGCTACAGGTCGCCGCAAAGGCCGGCAGCAGCGCGGTCCTGCCGAAGCCCTCCCGCTTCAGAAGCTTCAGGCTGTCGATATAGAGCGCCAGCGCCCCCAGTATGGTCACGATCATAAAGCTGAAGATATAGACATTCATGCGAACGATCCGGAGCGGCAGCTGCGGCAGCGTAAACTCAATAACCGCATAGAGCAGAGAATGGATCGCACCGCCCAGAAAAATCGCATTCCGGTAGCGCCGCCGTTCCTTTCGGACAGACGACAAAAAAAGCAGTGTAAAAATCACCGCCAGAATACATCTTACGACCCAGCCAGTATGCATAGTGTTCTCCCGTTCTTCGTGAAAAATTACCCTTTGCATTGTACCACAAAGCGCCCGGTGCTTGAAGCCCCGGGCGCAGGATCCCATCCCATGTTTCGCTGTGATTTCACTTTTCTGTCATGTGGAGTCCGGTCAGCATATGCACTATCCTTATTTTCAAAAAGTTTCAACTCCGGCTAAAATCTGTGTCCAATCTGTGTCCCAGGCACTGCTATACTCAGCGCATAAGTTAAGAAAACAACTGCCGCGAAGATTTCGCCGACAGATATTGTAAGCGCAGAAGGGAGCCTGTTATGAAATTAAGAGCCTTAATCATCGCCGCTGCAGCCGCAGCACTTACCGTAAGCATGTCCATGACCGCCATGGCCGCCATGAGCTTCGAAGACTGGTACTACGCCCGCAACGGTTATTATCCGGAGGGCAGTCCGATCTACTGGTACGACACTGCGGATTATTCCCAGTATGCCAGCTATGTGATCAACCAGTCCGGCAATACCTCCTATACCAACAGCAGCTCCGACTATGTTTCCTATGCCAATATCGAAGATCCTTACTGGAGCGGCACCTATGCCAAGTGGGAAATCGAAGGCTACGCCAGCAAGTATCAGGTGCGCGTCTACCGTGAGGGTACCCGCGTGGGCAGCAAGAACAGCTCCAGCAGAAGCCAGAACCTCTCTGAGTTTATCACCTCTGCCGGCTACTACATCTTCGAAGTCCGCGCCTATAATGCACAGTCCGGCTGGTCCGACTGGGTCGAGTCCGATGATCAGTACTTCTCCGGCAGAACCACCAGCACAAATTCCTCGTCAGGCCCGGTAAGCACCAGTCCGGCAAGTGCCAGCCCGGTGGTGGTCATCAGCTCCGCCGGCACCAGCATCGCCCAGTCCCAGTGGATGCGGGCTACAGACGGCAGCGGACGCTGGTGGTATCGTCACTTTGACGGCAGCTACAGCAAGAATGCCTGGGAGTCCATCGACGGCAAGTGGTACTACTTCGATGCCTCCGGCTGGATGAAGACCGGCTGGTTAAATGTCGGCGGTGCCAACTATTACCTCGGCATCGACGGCGCCATGGTCACCGGAAACAAGCTGATTGACGGAGTAACCCGCAGCTTCGACGCCTCCGGAAAGCTGCTCGGCTAAGATTTTCTCTGGATATGGCCCCGAATAGAAGAAAAGAACAGAAGTGGGTGTCACACATGTGACACCCACTTCTGCTTTATATCGCGGCTTCGCAGCACAAATCCGGCGCGGAAAACGCCATAGTCAGCGTCAGCGTTTCCTTAGTTTTGTCCGGCCTTATTGAAGTTGATGAGACAGCCGC
>CAVAXR010000061.1:0-4767 GCA_963592375.1 Oribacterium sp.
GAACAGATGCCAGCGCACCAGATCGAAAGCGTTGCACAGCTTGCTGCCTGCGGGATCGGTGGCGTGATGAGAAAAAGCGTACTTGTCGTCATATACCACCAGCCCGCCCGTGGTGCTGCCGCCGATATATGTGTAGCGATCGTCCTGTTCCGTAGGCGTATATCGGTCGGGGAGAATATGCGTCAGCACGTCGGTGATGGTATGCGCCCGACAGAACGCGCCGATGATTCCACGCTTTTCCGTTGGGTCTTCCTGCTTGCCGGCAGTATGCCGGATGCGCTCTTCTACCGGCTGCGTTGTGGGCCAGAGCGAGGCGTCCCGCCAGTCGGCATAGCTTTTCAGCACTTCATCCGGATCAAGAAAAGGCGCGTCCTCGCAATGAAAGAAGAACTCGCCGTCTTCGGGCGTGCTGGGCCAGTACATGAGCCGCGCCGGTTCGAAGGTGGTGGGATCGAAGCGCTCAAGACCCAGATCGTCTGCAACACGGCGGGAAACCGCGGCATACTCGTCCGGCGTAACCGTGCGCATCAGCGGGATAATGAGCCGCAGGCGCATCTTTTCCGGGGTGTGACTGTGGGTAGAATAGAGCGCGTAGGCGTTGATGAACGTCATGTCCAGATCGTCCATGAGGCCGGGATCGGCATTGTCCGCGTCCAGACACAGCATACAGCGATTGACTACGCTGGCGTTGTTGCGCTTGCCGTTTTTGAGATACCCGCCGACGAAGCCGCCCACGTCCTTGATCGTATCTCGCTCGCCCTTGGGTAGCGCGGCATATTCAGCCACCGTCTCTCGGGTGCGGGTTGTGGTGGCGAGCTTGTCCAGAAACTCGCTCCAGAGCATCTCTTTGTTCTGCCATTGGGATGCTTTCCGGCTCCTGCCAATGGCGATCAGGAGCTTGCGGTCATACTTTACCTGCATTCTGAATCCTCCTTGATGTGTCAGGGTTTATAGGTCAAAGAAAAAGCAGCCGTTCTCTTCGGCTGCTTATATCAAAATGTGTGTTTAGAGCTTCTTAACCTGATCAATTCCATACAGCACGTTGAGCGAACTGCCCGTCTGCCACTCGACCAGCAAGCTGGCCGTATCGTCCACGCCGATCACATTGCCAATGGTTCCGGGCGGCGGCGCCTGCGGATCGTCCATCCGAACGAGGCTCACGATGGTTCCGGACGGGTATTCTGCTCGAACGCGGTCAACGGTTTTCTTATCAGTAAATGTCATGTCGTTTGCAGCCTGTGGATTACTTCGACCTCATTGGTTTCGTCGTACTCCAGCGGATAAATACCAAACTCACAGGAAACGGCTCTGCCGGATTCGATCCATTTCGGATTTGTGGCGTCCGTACCCAGCTCGTCCTGATTCGTCCGATGAACCTCCCGTGTGCATCCGTCCGCATAACGGATGATGCAGCCTTCCGTAATTTCCCGCCCATGCTTGTCAAAGTAGCGGGGTTTTCCGTTTTCAAAGGTGATCATGAGAACATCCTCCTTGTTGGTCGATTACCAGGAGCATATTCGCTCTGATCGACGAATCCAGCAAGCACATACCGCTTACATAACGATAACAAAACGGATAACTTTAGTCCTTTCGATAGTATGGACACTCATAGCCATCTGCCCGCAGCGGTAAATCTTCCGCCCAGTCCGGTGCAATCGCCATGAGCCTGCAGGCTTCTTCCAGAGAGCCCTGACCGACGGGTATCTCAATGACGGCTTCATCGTGGACGTGGAAAACCACGGGATAACCGTTCTTCTCCAGTGTCAGCAGAGCGTGAGCCAGAATATCCCTTGCAATGGCCTGCGTCGCGTTTTCCGACAGCTTCCCGCCGAAAGTCTCCTGCACGACCATCTGTCCGGCCGCGTTGGGCGCATAGTAACCGATGGCGTCGCTGCCGAAGCGGTTCTCCGTGAAATGCGGAGACTGATAGCAGAGATTTCGACCGGAAGGCAGGCGCATGAACATCTTATCGTCCTGCCAGTAGAGCGCTACCTTACCAACGCGGGCAGAGGTTTTCCTGCGAATGACCGTCCTCGCCGCGCGATCCAGCGCGTTCCAGAACGCCACGATATTGGGATTGGCGGTGCGCCATGCGTCTACCAGCGGCTGCATCTCCTCCTCAGGCATCTTCGCGCCCATGGCCTTCAGCGCGCCGACTCCACCGCCGTAGCCACAGTTGTGGACGAGCCGCCCCGATACGGTAAAACGATGATGTGGGCCGGCATTTCGTATGTCATAAAGTCGAGCCGTGCGTCGATGAGCTATACCGAGGTGATGATCGGTCTGCTCCTCCTGTGCTGTAGCACTCCGGGGCGTACTCATGCTTATTGCCTGCCCACAATACTCTGTGCGTATGAGACGCGCACCGCTGGCGGCGGCGAATCCAAAGTATACCGGCCGCGCTTGCCCCTCAATCCAGACGAGGTGATCTGCGGTCGCTGTAAGTTCGTCATAAGTCATGACCTCCCTCTGACCCCGATAAACAACTCCTTCATGAGATACCCAGTTTTCACCATCCCAGAGCCTGTGATGGAGCTTCACATTCTCAATCCGTACCAGCCCATGATCCGTAAGCACCAACTGCCCTTCTGCAATGCAACTAAGGGTAGCCTGTTTACCTTTCTGCCGATACTCATAGTTTGGATTGCCTTTGACGATGCTCTCCTGCGGAATATGGAACATGCGGCTGGCGGTCGCTTCATAGATCTTGCCCTTGCCGCGAAATTCCTCCAGTACCCATTCTTCGTTTGCCAACCATGCCAGCACGCGCGCCTCGATGGCCGAAAAGTCCGCCACGAGAAAACGGCATCCATCTTTTGGAATGAACGCTGTGCGGATCAGTTCTGAAAGCGTACCGGGAACGGAGGCAAAGAGCGCATCCAGCAGTTCCTCGTCGCCGGTTTTCACGATCTCCCGCGCCAGATCCAGATCGGGCAGATGATTCTGAGGGAGGTTTTGTGCCTGCACAAGCCGACCTGCCCATCTGCCGGTGCGGTTTGCCCCGTAAAATTGCAAAAGCCCATGCACGCGCCCGTCTCTGCACACACAACGAGCCATAGCCTCGTACTTTTTGACGCTGGTTTTGCTCAGTTCCAGCCGCAGATTCAGCAGTTCAGAAACAATGCCATCCGTCTGTGCCGCCTTTTCCTGCACGATCTTCTTGGCGAGGCTCTCCATGGGCATGTCCTGATCCGCCAGCCATGCTTTCAGTTGGTTCACGCTGCCGGGGTTTTCCAGCCCTGTCAGTCCCTTTGCCCGCTGATAGGCTGCTTGCGCAAATACCGCATCGACCGCGATGGCGTTTTTGACGAGCTTCTTATCCACGCGCACGCCCCGGTCGTTGATCTGCTGATCCAGCGCGTACAGTTCCCATTCCTGTTCAGGCAGGGGATATTTCTCCAGCGCCTTTCGAATGGCGCGCTCGGTTACCACGTCCTGCGCGTTGTACTGCCTGTATACCGCCCACTTTTCTGGTGCGTCGGCAGGCAGATTGCGCGTTCTGCCGCCGTTGGTTTTGGTGGGCTTGCAGGGGACGGAGAAGTAGCGGATGAGGTCTTTGCCTTCCTCCATTTTCTTTTCCGTCGTGCCCAGGGCAACGGCAGCGTCCGCCAATCTTCCGGGTAGCGTCAGATACGCCGCCATGACCATGGTGCAGCGCCACTGACGCGGATCCAGCCAGTGCCCCAGGTAGCGTGACAAGCATACGCGCTCAAACTGTGCGTTGTAGGCGACCTTGATAACACCGGGATCTTCCAGCGCAGAAAAAATTTCCTGTGGAAGCGTTTCACTGCTAGCAAGGTCAATGGTCTGCACAGGCTCATCGTCGAAGGCATAGGAGAACAGAAGAATCTCGAAATCCGGCGCATCGCAGTAGCGATATACGCCGCACTTGGGCAACGGCGCCGAGCTGTAGGTTTCAATATCGATGCCCAAGAGGACGGGCATATGAATCACTCCCATCAAAAAGGCGCACCTTTTCGGATGCGCCGAGTCTGTTTCTTTGCTTATTCACATCGGAGTCGGGGCGGGATCACCTTTCGCTCCATGGCCGTTGGATCGATTACGATGATTTCTTTATTGCACTGATAGGCGTATTTCACGGTGTAAGCCGTGCCGCCGGTCGGCGAACCGTTATAAAGCGCCAGTACGCTGTCCGCGTGGTCAACCAGATAGCGATTTCGGGCATGATAGCACCCGCTGCTGTAATGCGATTCCAGTGTGACAACATCGGAAGAATACTCCAGTATGCGGAAATATCGCTCTCGCCATGCTTCCGTCCAGTTATTCGCCTGTCCTTCATGGGGAACGACGGTAATCAGCCGGATGTCGGGATACTCCAGCCCCTTGACGAAAAGCACCTGCTCCGCAAAGAGAATGTCCCCGCCGCGCGCTCCGCCTGCCAGAAAAGTATCGTATCCCTGCGCCGCACAACGCATGATCTCATCCGCCAGCAGCGTCTTTATACGGATCGCCGAAGCCGACAGCTCGTTTTCACCAAAGGGCAGTGATTCAGGGCGATGCCCGGTAAACGCTAATCTCATTGTATAACGCGCTCCTTTGAGTGGGATATATCCCAATTATACCATAAAATTTCCAATTTTGGGATATGTCCCACACGATATATCCCACATTTCTTTATCATAGACATGTGGGGAGGGGTGTGTCATGAACGCAAAACAGGCTGTTGCAGTTCGCATTCAGGAGCTTTGCAAAGAGCGGGGCATCACGGTGAACACGCTTGCCAACATGGCCGGCACCTCGCCATCG
>CAVAXR010000061.1:4777-5535 GCA_963592375.1 Oribacterium sp.
GATTTACAGTATGCTTAACGAGAAAAGCAACAATCCGGGCATCGTTACCATTCATCAGGTATGCGACGGACTGGAAATCTCCCTTCGGGAATTTTTCGACAGTCCCATCTTCGATGAACTGGAGCAGGAGATCCAATAGCCGCGCACCGTTGCTGATGCGCGGCGTTCTTATAGCGTCAGTCGAGGAAATCATCCGCGTCGTCATCGTCCAGCGCGTCGAATTCATCCTCGGCGCGAACGCGGCCATTCAGCGGCTCGCCGTCTTCCCAAAATTGAATGTTGGACAATCCCGCCGCAATGCCGCGATTGCCATTGGCGTTGAAAGGATAAATGTTGATGGAGGCGCGGATATAGCAACCGGAGTAGATCGCCAGCGGATCGGTGATTTTCACGCGCTTGCGGTCGACCACGCCAGGCTGTTCCTGACTGGTGGCGTTGATGAAATAGCTGTCCGCATAGGCAGGATCCTCAGGGCGATCCACATCGCCGTCGCGCAGGGGCAGTTTCAGGTTCGGCGGGATCTTACCGCCCCACTTGGGCACGCCCTCCTGCCTGGCCTGTTCAATGGCTTCCCTGATTTTCCCGATGGTCATGGTATCACTCTTGGGGATGATGAGGGAGCAGCTGTACTTGGGTTCGCTGCCGTTGATGCTCTGGGGTTCAAAAACGTGAACGAAGGACGCGCGAACCTTGCCGGTGATGACTTTGATGGACATAGTGTTTTTCCTTTCCGCCCGCATATGGGCATTCGATTTGCA
>CAVAXR010000061.1:5545-8083 GCA_963592375.1 Oribacterium sp.
GGCGCACCCTGGGGCTTGATGACGTATTTGCCCAGCACTTCGCTGAATTTCTTTCTGCCCAGCCGCTTTTCCAGATCGCCAACGCCCAGCAGCGTGGTTTTGTAGATGTCGGTGTAGCCCGCTTCGGTCGCCACCTTGATGACTTCGGCTTCGCTGGTGTATTTGCGCACCGTGCGCCCGGCGACCAGCTTATAGCCCGGCCAGTGTTTTCCGTCCACCGCTTCCTGTGTGGCGTAAGCCATGAGATCCTGCACCCAGCTGTTCAGACTTTCCGCCACAGGCAGGATATCGGCGATCTCCTCATCTGAGAGCAGGTCGGGCTGTTTGAAGTCCCGCTCAGCCAGGCGCATATGGTATTCGCTGCGCTTCCGGCAGGTATAGCGAGCCTTGCAGAAGCGGCACCATTCGCCAGCGCAGAATTCACCCTTGCCCTCATAGGCCAGCATTGCTTTGGGGCGTACCTCCGTCTCCGCCCAGCGGAGCAGCTCGTCCGCCTCCATTTCGTAGGAGGACAGGTTGTTGAGCCGGGGCTGCACGATGGTCATGCGCACATGATGAATGTCATAGAGCGAGTCAAATTCCAGCAGCGCGCCCAGCGCATAGAGCATGAGCTGACTGTTCTGATTTGCATCCACTCTTACGCCGCGGCCGCCCTTGAAATCGATTACCTCGATCATGCCATCCGCCACGATGACCAGATCGCCGGTCCCAAAGCCCTCTGGGACATACTCGCTGTAGTCCAACCGGTGCTCCACCATGATCAGCGGATCGGGACAGGAAGAGCGGACTGCCTCGATGGTTTCAACGCAGAAGGCGACGTATTCATCCGTGACGCTTTCGGCCTCGTCCGAGTAGAACTCGCTGTCCCGATGCTCGGCGTACTGCGATTCTACGGCTTCCATAGTCATATCGCCCAGATAGCGATGCAGCTTCAGTTCGCACAACTCATGCAGATACGTGCCCTCTTCCGCATAGGTCGAAGGCTTATCCTCGAACTGCTCGGAGAGCTTGACCGAAGGCGGGCACATCATCCAGCGGTGGGAAGAGGAAGCGTTGAGCCGGGCGTGGGCACGGTTGGTGTGCTGAATTTCACTCACAGCGCAGCCACCTCGTTCTTGACGGCTTCATACTGACTTTCCTGAAGCTCGGTGAGCTTCTTCACGCCGTACTTCGTCAGAATCGCCTTGATCTTCGGACGGTTCTCCGGAGTAGAGCGCGCCGCCACAAAAGCGCGCAGCTCCACGATGGTCAGCTTCGGTTCCGAAACGCGAGTCGCCGTAGCCTTCGGCTGCTCGTCGAAGGGCGTAGGACTTTCATAGGGCGTAAAACCGTTCTGGGCCGCCTTGTTGAAGGGTTCGTTCATGATGGATTCTTCGCTCTCGCCGGCAGCCTTTCGCCTGGCCAACTGCTCGGCGCAGTCATCTACAATGACCTGCATACTATCCGCCATGGCGCGGGCATGAGTAGCGATGTCCTGAAGCATCTGAATGTGAATGGTCATATTGATTCTCCTTTCCGATAGTTGACGGGGAATTATCGTTCCTGCCGAACGCTCTGTTTCAGCACCGCGGACAGCAGTTCGTACTTGCGATTGATTTCTTCCCAGGGAAGCTCAAACTCCGTGCGTCCGAAATGCCCGTAACAGGCCAGCCTGGAATAGATGGGCCGGTTCAACTTCAGGTCACGGATGATTCCTGCGGGCGTGAGATCAAAGACCGCTTTTACTGCCGCTTCGATGCGGCTGGCGGAAATCACGCCGGTACCGAAGGTATCCACCGTCATGCTGACGGGTTCGCTCTTTCCAATGGCGTAGGCGATCTGCACCTCGCAGCGCTTCGCCATGCCCGCTGCCACGATGTTCTTCGCAACCCAGCGGGCGGCATACGCGCCGGAGCGGTCTACCTTCGTCGGGTCTTTGCCTGAAAGCGCGCCGCCGCCGATATGCGCCACGGGGCCATACTGATCCACCGCCAACTTTCGACCGGTCATGCCGGTGTCTGCGGCAGGGCCGCCCAGCACGAATTTTCCAGAAGGATTGACGAGGATGCTGGTATCTTCCTTCAGCAGCTCCCTGGGCAGTACCTTGCCCAGCACTTCCTTGCCGATGAAGCGGCGGATGCTCTTATGGTCGATCTCTGCGTCATGCTGCAGCGAAACGACTACGACGGTCACGGCGACGGGCACGTCGTTCTCATAGGCGACGGTGACCTGCGCCTTGCCGTCCGCACCCAGCCATGGGGTGGAGGGCTTCAGCTCGTCCAGCCTTTTGCAGATACGATGCGCCAGCACCACGGGCAGGGGCAGGTATTCTTCCGTTTCGTTGGTGGCATAGCCCACCACAATGCCCTGATCGCCCGCACCCAGTTCGGCTTTACCTACAGCAGCAGAGATGTCCAGAGACTGTTCGTGGATGCAGACCTCCAGTTCCAGCAGGTCATGAGGGTTTTCACAAAGATCTTCCATGGCGTAGCCGATGCGGTTGATCACGCCCGCCACGATCTTTTCGCAGGTAACCGTTGCCTTGGAGGTGATCTCGCC
>CAVAXR010000062.1:0-8073 GCA_963592375.1 Oribacterium sp.
CCCTATGGCTATGCAGGGATCCGGCGGCTGATGGAGGCGATACTTGCGGGCATGGAGTGAAAAAGCGCTGCATGGCGGCACTGTGCCGGCGGAAATGCAGGATTAGAAAGCAGGATGCAGACATCCGGGAAAGGAGCATGGCGATGGTTCGCGGTCTTCGAAAATATCTGACACCCTTTGCACCCGATCAGTCGGGGGCAGTTTCTGTCCTCTATGAGCTGGGCGGCATGGTGGTGATTCTGGATGCAGGCGGCTGCACCGGAAATATCTGCGGCTTTGATGAGCCGCGCTGGAGTCATAAGCGGTCTGCCATCTTCAGCGCCGGGCTTCGTGATATGGATGCCATCATGGGACGGGACCGGGAGCTGGTGAAGAAGATTGCAGGGGCTCAGGAGAAGCTGCAGGCGAAGTTCATCGCCATAGTCGGAACGCCGGTGCCGGCCGTAATCGGCACGGACTACCAGGCCCTTCGCCGGATGCTGCAGAGCAAGGTATCCGTGCCGGTGCTCTGCATCGATACGAACGGCATGAGGAGCTTCGAATATGGTGCGGAGAAGGCTTATCTTGCGCTGCTGGAAGCGTTTGCAGTGGGACAGGGCTGTGCGCAGATAAGCGAAAATGCGGAGGTGTCCGGTGCATCGGCAAGAATCGGTGTTTTCGGCAGCTTCCCGATGACCGAATGCTTCCCGGAGGAACGGGATTGGATAAAAGACGCGATTCGTCGCGATTTGTCTGCGCCGGCCGGAAATACAGACGTTATTTTTTACGGTCATGGCGCTGCTTTGGAGGACTATGTGTCAGCCGGACAGAATGTGCTGAATCTGGTGACCTCCGTGCCGGGGCTTGCTCCGGCGAGATGGCTGGAAAAGCACTTTGGGACGCCCTATCGAATCGGACATCCGCTGGCTGAAGGGCTGCCCGAAAAGATGGCGATACATGCATGGAAGCCGGATCCCGTCACAGAGAACGGCAAATCGCCGCGTATCCTGATCATCCATGAACAGATTCTCGGAAACAGCATGCGGGAGCTGCTCCGCAGAGACAGATTCACGCCGGAGATTCAAGTCATGAGCTTCTTCAGAATGGAAAAAGCCCTGCAGGAGCCGGGCGACCGGTACCTGTCTGAAGAGCAGGAGGCCTATGAGGTTCTGAATCAGCCGGATGAGACGGCGTATGACCTGATCATCGGGGATGCCGTGCTGAAGCGGATGCTGCCGATGGGCTTCAAGGGCGATTTTTGGGCGGTTCCGGAACCCGCAGTGAGCGGATTTTGGAAATAAAACAACGTAATTCCCGGCGAAGGAGGCCGGAAGCGATGAGCGAAGCAATTAAGATGAAAAGAATACGTGTCTACGGCGTCGTGCAGGGCGTAGGCTTCCGGCCGACCGTGGCACGGCATGCTTCTGAAGCCGGGATTACCGGAACCGTTTCCAATCGCGGCCCCTTCGTGGAGATTTTTGCAGAGGGAACAGAAGCTAAGCTGCAGCATTTCCGGAAGCTTCTCACAACACAGCCGCCGCGGCGCGCCAGCATCCTGAAGCTCACAGAAACAGAAGTGAAGCTTCCTCAATTCCCGGACTTTCGCATCATCGAAAGCGGAAAAACCAGCGGTGAAATCTTCATCTCCCCGGACATCGCCATGTGCCCGGAATGCGAAGAGGAGCTGTTGGATCCGGCGAACCGCCGCTATCTGCATCCCTTTATCAACTGCACCTGCTGCGGACCGCGGCTCAGCATTCTGGACAGCCTGCCCTATGACCGCGAGCGCACCGCGATGAAGAAATTCGCCATGTGTCCCGACTGCGGCCGAGAATACACGACGCCCAGCGATCGCCGCTATGATGCCCAGCCGGTCTGCTGCCCGCACTGCGGTCCGGTATATTCCATTCTGAAAGCAGAGGAAAATGCCTTCGGCGAAAGCATTCCGGCATCCGCACCGCAGAATGAGATCGCCGGCAGCGATGCTGCGATCCGTTATGCCCGGAGTGTGATTCTCCGCGGCGGCATAGTGGCAGTAAAGGGCATCGGCGGCTTTCATCTCTGCTGTGACGCGACCTCTGAGGCTGCCGTACAGAAGCTTCGTGAGCGGAAGACACGCCCTGCGAAGCCCTTCGCCGTGATGGCGCGGAATCTGTCTGCGGCCGAAGACATTTGCGAAATCAGCCCGGAGGAAAGCGAGATTCTCGGCGGGCACCAGAAGCCGATTCTGCTGCTTCGGAAACGAAAGCGCAATGCCAAGCAGGAAGCACAGAAAATCGAAGCTGCTGAGACAGAATCCGATGTGCCGGCAAATCTTAGCATGTCGGGCAAAACCGCAGAAACGATCCGGATCGCAGATGCTGTGGCGACGGAAAATCCGTATCTCGGCGTGATGCTTCCCTATGCACCGATACACCGGCTGCTGTTTGATTATCCGGACGGCCTGAGGATGCCGGATGTACTGGTGATGACCAGCGGAAATCATGCCGGGGCACCGATCTGCCGGGATGATGAGAGTGCAGTGCGGGAGCTGGGCGGCATTGCCGACTGCATTCTTTCCAACAACCGGGATATCCGTCTCCGGGCGGACGATTCCGTCTTGCAGCTCTTCCGGGGTGACCCGCTGATGCTGCGCCGCTCCCGGGGCTATGCGCCGCTGCCGTATACCGTTTCTGCGCTTGCCCTTCCGGATGCAGACTCGCCTGCCAAACGCATTCCGCAGGTTCTGGCTGTCGGCGGCGAGCTGAAGAATACCTTCTGCTTCGGTATGGGAGAGCTTTTCTACCCGGGAAGCTATGTCGGTGATCTCACGGATATCCGCACCTGTGACGCTCTGCGGGAATCCATACAGCGCATGGAAACGCTGCTGGAGGCGAAGCCGCAGGTGCTCGCCTGTGATCTGCACCCTCGCTACAATTCCACCGCCGCTGCTGAGGAAATCGCCGAGAGTCGGGGACTGCCGCTCGTGCGGATCCAGCATCATTACGCGCATATTGCCGCCTGCATGGCGGAAAATGATTACGACGCAAGGGTCATCGGCATTGCCATGGACGGCACCGGCTACGGCACAGACGGCAGTGTCTGGGGAGGTGAGCTGCTCCTCGCGGACTATCATGGCTTCACAAGAGCCGCCAGCCTGAAGCCCTTCCTGCAGATCGGCGGAGACCTGTCCTCACGGGAGGGCTGGCGCATCGCGGTGTCCATGATCTACAGTCTGGAGAAAGCCGCAAACCGTCTGGACAGCGACATCGGCAGCTTCGTGGCAAGAAATCATACAGAGGAAATGGTGAGGAAGCTCCGGCTCTGTGATCAGAACACACTCCGCGGACAGTTTATGCTGCATGACCGGAACCTGAATGCGATCACCTCCACAAGCTGCGGCCGCCTCTTCGATGCCGTCAGCGCCATTCTCGGCATCCGTCTGCAGTCGAGCTATGAGGGCGAGGCCGCAATTCAGCTCATGTACCGTGCAGAAGCTTCCCGTTTCACCGGAATCACCTGGGAAATGCTGGAGGCGCCGGAGACCGACGGTCCGGCAGGATGTGTCAGACGTCTGATGCTGGAATTCTATGAATTCATGCGCGCAGAGGAGCAGCGGGAGGCGGCGCTGGGACAGAGCAGCGTGCTGGAGGAGGAAGCCATCTGGGAGGACACGGAGGCGGAGGTTTCCCATGAGATCGATTCCGAGGACGAGCGTCTGATCGTTAGGACGGATCTGCTTTTCCGCTTTATTCTGAACCGGCGGCTCGACATGCTGCAGAGCAGCGGACAGCCCTCGGCGGCCGGATTCCCGCACGGGAAAATGCCGGCGATCCCCGCTGATCCGGCAGCGGCTGCCGCAGCTTCCGGTTCTGCAGATATGCCGATGTGCGACACTGCAGCTTTAGCACCCGGCACAGACGAGCTGGCCTGGTTCTTTCATCTGGCACTTGCGCAGCTTCTCAGTGAAGCCGCCGCAAAAATATCCGTTCAGAGCGGCATCTCAACGGCAGCCCTGTCCGGCGGCAGCTTCCAAAATACGCTGCTGCTCGGCATGACAGAGGACATTCTGAAGAGCCAGGGGATCCGGGTGCTGCGGCATCATCTGATCCCGCCGAATGACGGCGGTATCGCCCTCGGCCAGGCGGTCGTCGCCATGGCAGCTATGAACAGGAAAGGAGACAAATCATGTGTGTAGGACTTTCTGCAAAAGTGATTAAGGTACAGGACGGGATGGCGCTGGTTTCTGCGAACGGTGCGAAGCGAACGGTTTCTGCCGAGCTTCTGGACAGCCTGACTCCCGGCGATTATGTGATGGTGCACGCCGGTGCGGCCATCGCCCGCATTTCCGATTCCGACATTGATGAAACGGATGCGCTGATGGCAGCGGAGGCGCTCATATGACCGGCTGCGCATGCTTCCTGTCCTCACGACAGGATCGGCGCAGCTCCGGACATCCACATAAGGAAACGCTGATAATAAGAGCATAAAATGATGAATACATTAGAACAAGCCAAAGAAATCTTACAGAGCTACAGCGGTCCGAAGTGCCGGATCATGGAGGTCTGCGGCACCCATACCCATGAAATTTTCCGACTCGGCATCCGGCAGCTGCTGCCGCCGAATATCGAGCTCATTTCCGGTCCGGGCTGTCCGGTCTGCGTGACCCCTGTCTCCTATATCGATGAAGCCATCTGGCTCGCCGAAGAAAAGCACTGCGTGATCTGCACCTTCGGCGACCTCGTGAGGGTTCCCGGCAGCCGCTCCTCACTGCAGCTGAGCCGCGGCCGCGGCAGCAATATACGCATCGTCTATTCCCCGCAGGACGCCGTCGATTATGCCGCGGAGCATACAGACGAGCAGGTCGTTTTCCTGTCGGTCGGCTTCGAGACCACCACACCCGCGAGCTGTCTTGCCGTGAAGCAGGCGCAGCGTGAAGGGCTCCGGAATTTCTCGCTGCTCACCGCCAACAAGACCATGCCCGGTGCCATCGAGGCCATGAAGCATTCCACGGACCTGTTCCTCTATCCGGGTCATGTGCTCGCGATCACCGGCACCGCCTATTATGAAGCACTGGCGGCGCGAGGCATCAGCGGAGTCTGCGCCGGCTTCACGGCCCGCGAGCTGCTGACCGCACTGTCCATCGCCGTCACCGAATTTGCAAAGCGGCAGACTGCAGAGGAAAATGTCGGCGAGCCGGAATCCGCAGCCTCGCCCATCCACCGGATTGCCGCCGAGGAAAGCGGACAGCAGCCTTCCAGCACCAGCTTCTTCCGGAACTGCTATCCGAGAGTCGTGCGTCCGGCAGGCAGCCCGAAGGCACAGCAGCTGGTTTCGGAAATGCTGGAGGCGATTGATGCAGAGTGGCGCGGCATCGGCATCATTCCCGGCTCGGGACTCCGGCTGCAGGAGGCCTTCGCGGACTTCGACGCCCGCAGGAAATTTCAGATTCCGAAGCTTGAGAGTCATTATGCCACGGCCTGCCGCTGCGGTGCCGTGCTGAAGGGTGAGATTCATTCCCGTGAGTGTCCGCTTTTCGGCAGGGCCTGCACCCCGGAGCACCCCGTCGGCGCCTGCATGGTGTCCTCCGAGGGCGCCTGCGCAGCCTGGTATTCGTATGCACGAGGCTAGGCAAGCGCTGAGGAAAGCGTTACCCTCGCAGGATTTTTACAGGAGAACATAACATGAATGCATCCGTAGTAACGCTGGCGCACGGCGCCGGCGGCAAACAGACCAGTGAGCTGATTCGCAAGGTCTTTCAGTCTCATTTTGAAAATCCCTATTTCACGGCAGATGATGCCTCCGTGCTGCCGGCACCGGCGGGCAGAATTGCCATGAGCACCGATGGCTTCATCGTATCGCCGGCATTTTTCCCCGGCGGAAACATCGGCAAGCTCTCTATCTGCGGTACGGTAAATGACCTCGCCTGCATGGGCGCCCGCCCGCTATACCTGACCTGTGCCTTCGTGATCGAAGAGGGCTTCCCCATGGATCAGCTTGAGGAAATTGCAGCCGCCATGGAGCATACCGCAAAGGAGGTCGGCGTGAAGCTCGTGGCGGGGGACACCAAGGTGGCCGGAAAAGGGCAGTGTGACGGCGTCTTCATTACCACCACCGGCATCGGTGAGCTGCTGCCCGGCGCAGAAACCTCCGGAAGGCTGGCACAGCCGGGCGACGATATCCTCGTGACCGGCGACATCGGACGGCACGGCTGCACGATTCTGCTCGCAAGAGATGAATACGGCATCGATGCCGATGTGACCTCCGACTGCGCACCGCTCTGGAAGCCGGTGGAGGCCGCACTCACGGCAGTGCCCGAAATTCATGTGATCCGGGATGCCACCCGCGGCGGTGTCGGCACAGTGCTGTATGAGATTGCCGCAGAGAGCGGTGTGGGGATTCATCTGGACCGCGCCGCGATTCCGGTGGATCCGGCTGTCACGGGTGTGACCGGCATGCTGGGACTTGAGCCGCTGTACCTCGCCTGCGAAGGACGGCTCGTGATCATCCTGCCGCATGAAAAGACCGAAGCACTGCTCCATGTTCTCCGGCAGCAGCCGTACACGAGGGATGCCTGTGTCATCGGACAGATCACCGGAACGGAAAAGGGCCGCGTCGTCATGCGCACCGAAATCGGATCCGAAACGCTGCTCCCGGAGCCGGGCAATGAGCTGCTGCCCAGAATATGTTAAAATCAGCAGCTTCTTTGACGCAGGAATCATTCCATAGGAGCGAAATTATGTCAGAATCCATTGCGCTTCACAGCATCCCGATCCGTGATGCCGCCTTCCCGAAGCCCTTTCCCGGGGGACTCCAGTACAGCTGTCCGGTGCACACGCAGTGGAATATCGTCCACATCGGAAGCCTGCTGCCGGAGAGCCACGCCATCTATGTCTGCGGCGACAACTGCCTCCGCGGCGTCGTGATGACCGCCGCCGAAATGGGACTGAGCCCGCATTTTTCCGCCGTGATGCCCGATGAGCAGGAGATGGCCGACGGACGCCTCGAGGAGGTCACGATCCGCGGCACCGCCGAGCTCATCCGAAAGCTCCCGACCCGCCCGAAGGCCGTGCTGCTGTTTCTCGTCTGCATGCACCATTTTGTCGGTGCGGATGCGCGTTACATATTCCGCGAATTGGAGAAGCAGTTTCCGGACATCTGCTTTCTCCGCTGCTGGATGGATCCCGTGATGCAGAAGCTCGGTCCCAGTCCCGACATGAAGCTTCGCAGGGAAATGCTTTCGCCTCTCAAAAACCAGCCCCGCCGGAATAAAACGGTAAGCTTCGTATCCGATAATCTGCCGCTGTCGGAGGAGAGTGATCTCTGCCGGCTGCTTCGTATGCTGCAGATTCCGTATCGTCAGCCTCAGGATATGCAGTGCTTTTCCGCTTATCAAAGCCTCGGTGAGGCAGCGCTTTTCATTACCCGAAGCCCTGCGGCAGCCTTTGGACTCCGGAAATTTGCAGAGGAAGAGAAGCGGCCCTGGCTCTGCCTCCCGCCGAAGCTCTGCTATCACGAGATCCGCGCGGCGCTGGAAAAGCTGCTGCAGACACTGCAGGACAGGAAAATGCCGGATACCCCGAATGTCGAATCCCAGCGCAAAGAAATGCAGGCCTTCTGTGAAGAAGAGGAGCGGCGCTGTGAGGCTGCCTTCGAAGCACTGAGTCCCGCGGTGCGTGCAGCAGAGATCAGTCTGGACGGCATCGGACTCGTGCAGCCCCTGAGCTGTGCGCGGCTTTTGCTTTCCCATGGACTCCATGTCAGACGCATCTATCTGGATGCCTTTCTGCCGGAGGAGAAGGACGATTTTCTCTGGCTGAAGCAGCATGCACCGGACCTTCAGCTCCATCCCGTCGGCACGGTGGAGGCCCATGCCCAAATGAAATGCCTTCGCACGGCACCGGAGCAAGGCGTTCCGGCACCCCTGCGCCTCGCCCTTGGGCCGGTCGCCGCATTGTTTGAGGACAGCCGGCATTTTATCGATCAGATCGAAAACCGCGGTGCCTGGGGCTATCAGGCGGTCCGACAGCTTCTGCAGGATATGGAGACGGCGGCACAGAGTGAAAAGCCGACCGAGACGCTCGTACAGCAAAAGGGGCTTGGCCTTCCCTCTCT